>JAPLMX010000116.1 GCA_026386805.1 Phycisphaerae bacterium
CCGTACAAACAAAGCCAATTTCCTAGTAGCCGACATATCCCACTATTACACTATACTATCATTCGGGCTGGCTGGGCCCGGCTCAGAGCTTGGCGGGGTCCAGGACCACGTGCTTGATGCTCTTGCGCTGGTAGGTGTAGGTGATGTGGACCTTGCCGTCCGAGGTCTGGATCACGGCGGGGTAGGAGTACTCGCCCGGCTGCTCTTCGAGGGCCAGGACGACCTTCCACTCTTTGCCGTCCAAGGAGATGGCGACATTCAGAGGCGTGCGGCCTTTGGACGTGTTGTTGAATACGAGCAATTGCCGGCCGTCCTTGAGGGTGACGGCGTCAATGCCGGAATTGGGATTGGGTAGCGACAGGAGCGTCATTTCGCTCCAGGTCTTGCCGCCGTCCTGCGACCAGCTCTGAGCGATGAAGCCCTTGCCCCGGGTCCGGCAGAGCATCTGGAGCCGCTTGTCCGGATAGGTGAGAATCGTCGGCTGAATGACGCCGACTTTCGCCGGATCGTTCAGAGGGCCGATGGTCTCCCAGGTCTCGAAGTCCCGCGTGACTTCGAGGTGGACCCGCCAGCCTTTGTCCTCGCTGCTGGAGGGGCACAGAATGCGACCGTCCTCAAGCTGGATGGGCTTATCCTTGATCGGCCCCAGAATCCCGGCAGGCAGCCGACGCTGGTCCTTCCAGGTCCGGCCGTTATCGTCGGAAATCACCCGCTCGCCCCACCACCGGGACGGGCTGGGTCCCACCTTGAAGAAGAGCACCAGGGGCCCCTGGCGCGGCTGAAACAACACGGGATTCCAGCAGGGAAACCGCTTCTCGGGCGACGCAACGCCGTTGGCCACCTCCAGCGGCTTGGACCACTGCCCGTCCTGAAGCCGGGACACCCAGATGCCGACGTCGTCGGCCCCTTCGTCCTTGCCGGCGAACCAGGCCGCCAGGATTTGCCCCTCCCGCGTCTGGACGATAGTCGAGGCATGGCAGCCCGGCGTCGGCCTGCCCTCCAGAGGAAAGACCAGCTCCGCCTGCACCAGCGCCGGCGACGGCTTGTCGCGCGCCGCCATCACGACCGACCCGTAGCCTATGACCAGTCCCAAGGTGAAAAGCGTCCCGTACCGTCCCATCGCAAGTGCTCCTCATTCGTGCCCCAGATTCGCCGCCAACAGCTCCGAGGTCGCTGTCCGGCTCGTCTTATGCTAATGGCCCGAACGTCAGGCGTAAAGCATGTTCCTATTTAGGGTCTGCCATGCCCTGCTCCGCGAGGGGAGGATTTGCATCCCGCCATCGGTTGGGTTACAATGAGCGCCTATGCACGACGTCAAGGGCGGATCTGCTACAACCGGGTACATTTTCGACATCAAGAGGTACGCCATCCACGATGGGCCGGGGATTCGGACGACCGTTTTCCTGAAGGGTTGCCCGCTGCGGTGTCAGTGGTGCCACAACCCGGAGAGTTGGAAGCCCCTCCCGGAGCCGGGATTTCGACCCAGCCGGTGCGTTCGATGCGGCCGATGTGCGGAAATCTGCCCTCGGAACGCCATCTCGCAAACCGAACCAGGTCCAAGGATCGATCCCCAGAGATGTATCGTGTGCGGCGCGTGCGTCACCGCCTGCATGGCCGGCGCCCGCGAGATCATCGGACACAGGGCGACTGTGGCCGATTGCCTGGCCGAGGTGCGAAAAGACGTGATCTTTTACGACCAGTCGGGCGGCGGCGTCACCTTTTCCGGCGGCGAGCCGCTGATGCAGCCGGAGTTTCTGCTTGCTCTGCTGGAAGCCTGCCGGAGCGAAGACATCCGCACGGCCGTGGATACGACGTGCTACGCCCCGGCGCAGGTCGTCCAGCGCGTCGCCCAGGCGGCGGATTTGTTCCTCTGTGACATCAAGCACATGAACTGTGAGCGCCACGAGCAGTATACCGGTGTGGGCAACGGCCAAATCCTGGAGAATATCTCCATGCTGGCCCGGACCGGCAGGAAGGTCATTGTTCGGGTCCCGATCATCCCCGGCTTCAACGATGACCGGGCCAACATCGAGGCGACGGCCCGATTCGTGCAGGGGTTGAAGGCCGTGCACCGGATCGACATCTTGCCCTACAACTGCGGCGGCTTGGAGAAGGCCGTCCGGCTGACGGGCAAGATCGATTTGATGCAGGCCCAGGCACCGAGCGATGGTACAATGGACGAGATTGCCGAGTCCCTTCGGGGTCACGGATTCGAGGTCAAGATAGGTGGGTAAGATGATGAACGAGCGAGTGGCCAGGCTACGCCGGCAAAGCGTGGAGGCCAAACCGAGCATCTCCTCGGAACGGGCGGAGCTGATGACGGCGTTCTACCAGAGCGACGTTCCCCAGCAGGAATCGGTGCCCGTCTGCCGCGCCCTGACCTTCCAATACCTGATGGAGAAAAAGACGATCTGCATCAATGAGGGCGAGTTGATCGTCGGCGAGAAGGGCACGGCGCCGAAGGCGACGCCGACCTACCCCGAGCTATGCTGCCACAGCTTGCAGGACCTCCAGATCCTCAATGACCGCGAGAAGACGCCGTTTGCCGCCGGCGACGACATCCGGCGTGTCTACCAGGAGAAGATCATCCCCTTCTGGTCCGGCAAGACCATGCGCGAGAAGATTTTCAAAGCGATGGACGAGAGCTTCGCCCGGCCATACGGTGCTCGACAACAAGATCTACCGCAAAGGCATGATTGACTTTAAGCGAGACATCCAACACAGCCTGGACCGCCTGGACTACCTCAACGACCCTCAAGCCCTTGCCAAGCGGGAAGAGCTCAAGGCCATGCTCATCTGCGCCGACGCGATCATCCGCTTCGCCGAGCGGCACGCGGAAAGAGCCAGGGAGCTGTCAGCGAGAGAACCTGATCCACAGCGAAGGGCCGAGCTGCAACGGATCGCCGAGGTCTGCTCGCACGTCCCGGCTCACGCCCCGCGCGACTTCTGGGAGGCGCTGCAATACTACTGGTTCGTGCACTTGGGCGTCACGATCGAAATGAACCCCTGGGACTCCTTCTGCCCCGGCCGGCTGGACCAGCACCTATACCCCTTCTACAAAAAGGGCTTGGACGAGGGGACCTTGACGCGCGAGCAGGCCCAGGAATTGCTCCAGTGCTTCTGGATCAAGTTCAACAATCAGCCAGCCCCGCCCAAGGTGGGCGTTACCGCCGCCGAGAGCGGGACCTACACCGACTTCGCCCAGATCAATAACGGCGGCCTCAAGGAGGATGGCTCCGACGGGGTCAACGACGTGACCTTCCTCATCCTCGACGTGATCGAGGAGATGCGCCTCGTGCAGCCCAGTTCGTCCATTCAGGTCAGCAAGAAAAACCCGGACCGATTCATCAAGCGGGCGGCCCGGATCATCCGCACCGGCTTCGGCCAGCCCTCGGTCTTCAATACCGACCTGATCGTCCAGGAGCTGATCCGCATGGGCAAGTCCGTCGCCGACGCCCGCAACGGCGGCTCCAGCGGGTGCGTCGAGGTCGGCGCCTTCGGCAAAGAAGCCTACATCCTGACCGGCTACTTCAACTTGCCCAAGGTGTTGGAATTGACCTTGAACAACGGCGTGGACCCCAGAACGGGCAAGCAGATCGGCATTGAGACGGGCGACCCCGAGCAGTTCGGCAGCTTCGAGCAGCTCTTCGAGGCATACCGCCGGCAACTCAATCACCTCATCGACGTGAAGATGCGGGGCAACAACATCATCGAGCGTCTGTACGCAATGTACATGCCCGCTCCCTTCCTGTCGATCTTGATCGACGACTGCATCGCTCGCGGCCAGGACTACCACGACGGCGGCCCCCGCTACACCACGAACTACATCCAAGGCGTCGGCCTGGGCACCATCACGGACGCACTGACCGCCATCAAGCACCACGTATTCGACCGGCGAACTCTCTCCATGAATGAACTGCTGGCGGCCTTGCGAGCGAACTTCGAAGGTCACGAGCCGCTTCGGCAGACGCTCTGGCAGCGGACCCCCAAGTACGGCAACGACGACGATTATGCCGACGACGTGATGCGATCGGTCTTTGAAGCCTATTTCCAGGCAGTGGACGGCCGACCCAACACCAAGGGCGGCCGCTACCGAATCAACCTCCTGCCAACCACGGTCCACGTGTATTTCGGCTCCGTCATCGGCGCTACGCCCGACGGCCGCAAGGCCGGCCTGCCGCTCTCCGAAGGCATCTCCCCCGTCCAGGGCGCCGACCGCCAAGGCCCGACGGCCGTGCTCAGGTCCGCCGCCAAGATGGACCACGGCCGGACCGGCGGCACGCTGCTGAATATGAAGTTCAATCCCCAGGTCCTGGAAGGCGAAGACGGCCTCGACAATCTCAAGGACCTCATCCGCTCCTATTTCCGCCTGGACGGCCACCACATCCAGTTCAACGTCGTGGACGCCGAGACCCTCCGCCAGGCCCAGGCCAAGCCGGAGGAATACCTGAACCTGATCGTCCGCGTCGCCGGCTACAGCGACTACTTCGTGGACCTCGGCCAGGACCTCCAAAACGAAATCATCGCCCGCACGGAGCAGAAGGCGTTTTAGGTTACGCCAAGGAAAGGATAGAGACATGCCGGTGATCAGTCGGTTCTTCGGGATTGTGATCTTCATGTTCTGGCGAGAGCACGCACCCCCGCATTTCCATGCCAAGTACCAAGATCAGGAAATCACCGTCGAGATCGAGACTGGACAGGTTGCCGGAAAGATGGTGCCCAAGGCCGTGTCTCTGATACAGGAATGGCGGGAGTCGCATCAAGCCGAACTGCTGGAAGACTGGAGACTGGCGGAACAGAAGAGATCCCTCAGGCGTATCGCGCCACTGGAGTAAATCCCATGTTCGTGCATGTAAAAGAAGCAAAGTATCTCCGTGACTATGTGATCTGGCTGAGGTTCAATGATGGGGCCGAGGGAGAGATTGACTTGGAGGGTGAGTTGGAGGGCGAAGTCTTTGGCCCGTTGCGAGATAAGCAACTCTTCCGCAAATTCCGTGTAGATCCCGAACTCGGAACGATCGTCTGGGAGAACGACGCTGATTTTGCCCCGGAGTTCCTTTATGAGAACATGAGAGTCCTGGCATGACAGGAACAGGGAATTGAACGAGGTGACGATCTACACGGATGGGGGGGCCGATCCGAATCCCGGGCCGGGCGGCTATGGGGTCGTGCTGATTTGTGGGCCCCACCGCAAGGAGCTCCGCGGCGGATTTGCCCGGACCACAAACAACCGCATGGAAATCCTCGCGGCAATCAAGGGTCTGGAGGCGCTCAAGGCTCCCTGCAAGGTGCGGCTGCACAGCGATTCACAGTATCTCGTGAAAGCGATGACCCTGGGCTGGGCCCGCCGCTGGCAGGCCCACGGCTGGAAACGCAACCGGCACGACAAGGCGGTCAACCCGGACCTTTGGGGACGGCTGTTGACCTTGTGCGAGACACACGAGGTGCAGTTTATCTGGGTCAAGGGCCACGCCGGCCACCGGGAAAATGAACGCTGCGACGTGCTCGCCGGACAGGCGATCCACAGAGGCAATCTCCCGCCGGACGAAGGGTATGAACCGCAATCCGAATCAGAACACGACGGCGGACAGCCACCGCCCGTGACGCGAGTCCGTTCGACCATCAAGATCACGCAGGAAGGTCAGCCTTGCCGCAAATGCTCTACACCCGTCGTCAAGCGGACTCCACGCCACCATAAGCGTAAGCCCGGCCAAGGCTACTACTATGAGTATTGTCTCTGCTGCCCCAATTGCCACACCCTGTACCTGGTTGAAGATGCCAAACGACTGTACGAGCAATAGCATCCCAAGGACATTGACAATCCGTATTGCCAGGGTATAGACTCGCTACATCATGGTCGCGCTTGTAGAACAAAAGAAAACAGCATTGGCCGAGCTTTGCCAGCAGTATCGCGTGCAGAGGCTCTATGTGTTTGGGTCGGCCGTGATGGACCGCTTCGATATCCGGCGCAGTGACATCGACTTTCTGGTCCGCTTTTCCGACCGTCAGCCAACGGGCGAATACGCCGACCGCTATCTGGGGTTCGCCGAAGCCTTGGAACAGCTCTTCGATCGGCCAGTCGATTTGGTGACGGAGGAATCGATCCGCAATCCCTTCTTCCGTCGCGAGGTGGAAGCCACGCGGCAACTCCTTTATGAACAACCAAACAAGGAAACTTCCGTTTGACATCCGTGAATCCGGCCGCAGTATTCACGATTGGTGCCAACACCGCACCTTTGCCGAATACGAGGCCGACCGTCAACTCCGGCGTGCAGTCGAGAGGGAGTTTGAAATCATCGGCGAGGCTCTCAATCGGTTGCGGCACACCGACCCCACTACTGCTGCTCGTGTCGACCAACTCTCCCGCATTGTCGGCTTTCGCAACCGAATCATTCATGGCTATGACACGGTCGATGATGCCACCGTATGGGGTATCATCGATCGCCACCTACCGGAACTGCTTGCACAAGTTGAGACGCTCGTCCAGGAGCCTGACACGGGATAGGACCCTCCGAGGGTTGTTCGCGAAACCCTGGCGTGTCTTTCGCCGCATCCGAGTCAATGCTTTTCAGGGGTACCAGATGAGAAGATTGTTCTTTGCTTGGCTGGCTACGGGCGTATTGGTCCTATCCGCAGGCTGTGCGACGCGGCACAACCAGGACGAATTCAGCCAGTTTCTTCAGGCGCAGGTGGCGAAGGTCGAGCCTTTGTCGGCGCGGGCGAATCTGGCGTACTGGGAGGCGGCCACCACCGGCAAGCCGGAGAAGTTCGAGGAATTGAAGCAACTCCAGTTGCAGATTCGGCGGATCTACAGCGATGCGAACGATTTCGCCCGCATCAAGAGATTCGACAAATCCAAGAGCGTCCGCGATCCCCGGCTGGCCCGGCAGTTGGACAAGCTCTACTGCGCTTATCTCCAGAATCAGATCGAGCCAGCCCTGCTCCAGCAGATCGTCGAGCTGGATACGAACGTTCAGCAGGGCTATAACAACTTCCGTGCCCTGCTCGACGGCCGCCCAGTCACCATGAGCGACATCTATACGATCCTGACCACCGAGAAAGACTCGGCCAAACGAGAGGCGGCCTGGCGGGCCAGCAAGCAGGTGGGCGACGTCATCGTCGATCACTTCCTCGCGTTGGTGCGTCTGCGCAACCAAGCAGCCCGCAAGCTCGGCTTCGACAACTACCACACGATGGCCCTCATCACCGGCGAGCAGAACCCGGCGGACCTCGACGTCCTCTTTGAGGAGCTCGACTGGCTGACGCGCGAGCCATTCGCCCGCATGAAGGAGGAACTCGATGCGGCCCTGGCCAAAAGCTACGGAATCGCCCCGAAGGACCTGATGCCCTGGCACTACCACGACCCGTTCTTTCAGAGGACGCCGCTCGTGTACGAGTTGAACCTGGATCAGTACTACAAAGGCCAAGATATCAAGGTGCTGGTGGACAAGTACTATATGAGTATCGGCCTGCCCGTGGACGACATCCTGGCGCGCAGCGATCTGTACGACCGCGAGGGCAAGTACCCGCACGCCTTCAGCGAGGATGTGGACCGCAAGGGCGACGTCCGCGTTCTGGCCAACCTGCAGGACACCGAGCGCTGGATGGAGACCCTCCTGCACGAGGTGGGTCATGCCATTTACGACAAGTATCACGACCCGAACGAACCGTGGCTGCTCCGCGAGCCGGCCCATAGCTTCACGACGGAAGCCATCGCCATGTTTTTCGGCCGGCTCAGCCGCAACGCCGCCTGGATGCAGACGATGCTGCTCCTCTCGAATGAAGAAACGGCCAAGATCAAGCAGGTCAGCGACCGCTATCTGCAATTCCAGCAGATCCTCTTCGTCCGCTGGGCCCTGGTCATGTACAACTTCGAGAAGGCCCTGTACGCCAGCCCGGATCAGAACTTGAACGTCCTGTGGTGGGACCTCGTCGAGAAGTACCAGCTCATCAAGCGTCCGCCGGGGCCGCCCGACGCGGGCTGGGCCTCCAAGCTGCACTTCACGACCGCTCCGTGCTACTACCACAACTACATGCTGGGCGAGCTATTGGCGTCGCAATTGCATCACCACATCGTTCACAATGTCCTGAAGCTTGAATCCGACGAAGGTTTCAGTTATGTTGGCGACCGGCGCGTGGGCCAGTACCTGCGCGAAAACGTGTTCGGCCCCGGCGCCCGGTATCCTTGGCAGGAGATGATCGTCCGAGCCACGGGTGAGCCGTTGACGCCGAAATACTTCGTCCAGCAGTTCGTGCGGTGATATGTTCGCCAAAGAGATCTACATTCGAAGAAGAGAGCGACTCAAGATCCAGGTCCGGTCGGGCTTGGTGTTGCTGCTGGGCAACGACGAGTCGCCCATGAACTACGCCGCCAATGTGTACCCCTTCCGGCAGGACAGCACGTTCCTCTATTTCTTCGGACTGGATCAGCCCGGCTTGGCGGTGGTCCTGGACCTGGACGAGGGGGCCGAGTGCCTCTTTGGCGACGATCCCAGCCTCGACGACATCGTGTGGACAGGCCCCCGGCCACTGCTGCGGGACAGAGGCCAACAAGTCGGCGTCACGCGGACGGCTCCGAGCAAGGAACTGGGGCAGGTCCTGAACAAGGCGGCGCAGAAGGGAAGAACGGTCCACGTCCTGCCGCCGTATCGGCCGGAGCACTCAGGCTGGAGGCCGCAGGCCGCAGGCCGGAGGTGCCTGCCGCCTACATCCTACAGTCTACAGCCTTCCCCTGTGCTCATTCGGGGCGTCGTGGAGCAGAGGTCCATCAAATCGCCCGAGGAGATCGAGCAGATCGAGATCGCTTTGAAGATCAGTTCCCGGATGCAGATGGCGGCCATGAAGATCGCCAAGCCCGGCGTCTTCGAGTACGAGGTGGCCGGGGCGATGGAAGGGATCATGGCCTCCAGCGGCGTCCACGCCGCTTTCCAGCCCATTTTCTCCGTTCACGGCGAGATCATGCACAACCCTTACTATGACAACCGTTTGAAGGCCAGCGACATTGCCGTCAACGACTCCGGAGCCGAGTCGCCGCTGCACTATGCCAGCGATATCACGCGTACAATACCCGTCGGAGGCAAATTCTCGCTGATACAGAGGGAAGTCTATTCCATCGTGCTCGATGCTCAGGCCAGATGCATCGCCGCCGCGGCGCCGGGCGTCGAGTGGCGACAGGTCCACCGGTTGGCGTGCATCGCCCTGATGGAGGGACTGAAAAAGCTTGGCCTCGTCAAGGGCGATCCGCAGGAAGCGGTCTCGGCGGGGGCACACACGCTGTTCTTCCCCTGCGGCGTCGGCCACATGATGGGACTCGACGTGCACGACATGGAGCCGCTCGGCGAGGATTACGTCGGCTACACCGACACGATCAAGCGGAACCCCGACTTCGGCTGGCGGTACTTGAGGCTGGCTAAGCCGGTCGAGCCGGGCTTCGTGATCACGGTCGAGCCGGGCATCTACTTCATGCCGGAGCTGATCGACCGCTGGAGGGCCGAGGGCAAGTACAGTCAGTTCATCGACTACGCCAGACTCGAAGCCTACCGCAACTTCGGCGGCGTTCGAATCGAGGACGACATCCTCATCACGCCGGACGGCTGCCGCGTCTTAGGCCCGCCCATCCCCAAAGCCATCGCTGAGGTCGAAGCCCTGGCCTCGTCATGAGGCCGGAGCCAGTTTCGCTTGACCCGGGAAACGCGAAATGTGAAGTTGACGTAAGCTGCACCATCTGCTATACTCTATACTGCCGTATCGACAAACGGAGCGCCGACAGCACGCCGAATCACACCTGTCGGCCCAGTGAGACCACCGAAACGCTCGGCGGTCATCGGGTAGGATGGGCTTTGGCCCATGCGGATTCTGGGGGGTGGAGGACAGAAAATGCTGGCGTCGAGACACGCGCGGACCCTGCGGACGATCCCTTCCCTGATTGCGGCATGTCATTGCGAGCGTAGCGCGGCAACATGTCATTGCGAACGCAGTGCGGCAATCAGATTCCGCGTGTGGGTAGCGACAGCCGTTTTTCTTCTGGCCATCGTTTCCCCCGCGACAGCCAAATACAGCGGGGGCAGCGGGACGGCCCAGGACCCCTACCAGATCGCCACGGCCGCTGATCTAATCGCCCTCGGCGAGACTCCCGCCGATTACGACAAGCAGTTCTTGCTGACCGCCGACATCGACCTGGACCCCAAGCTGCCCGGCCGCAAGGTCTTCGACAAGGCTGTCATCGCGCCGGACGCGGATGCGGCCAAAGGGGGGTTCCAGGGCACTGCTTTCACTGGCGTCTTCGATGGCAAGGCCCACACGGTCTCGCATCTGACGATCACAGGGAAGGACCATCTTGGCCTTGCTTGGCTATTTGGGAGATGGGGGCGAGGTCAAGGACTTGGGTATCGCGGATGTCAGTATCAGCAGCTCAGGCTGGTATGTCGGCGGGCTGGTGGGGGAAAACTCAGGTAGTGTGACCCAATGCTACAGCACCGGGGCGGTCAGCGGCAATCAGTCTGTCTACGGGCCGCACGGGTGCATCGGTGGGCTCGTGGGGTTCAATGGCGGTTCTGTGACCCTCTGCTACAGCACCGGGGCGGTCAGTGGCACTGGCAACTATGATTGTTCTGTCGGCGGGCTGGTGGGATACAACTACGGAAATGTAACCCTCTGCTACAGCGCCGGTGTGGTCAGCGGCACTGGCGACTGGGGGAGTGTCGGCGGGCTGGTGGGGTGGAACTGCGGGGGGTGCAGTGTGACCCAGTGCTACAGCACCGGTATGGTCAGCGGCACTGGCAACCAGGGGAGTGTTGGCGGGCTGGTGGGGGAAAACGAGGGCGCTGTGACCCAGTGCTACAGTACAGGTGCGGTCAGCGGTGCTGGGCAATATGGGAGTGTCGGGGGGCTGGTGGGAGAAAGCTTCAGGGGCACTGTTGGGACCGGCTGTTTCTGGGACACCCAGACCTCAGGCCAAACCAAGAGTGCCGGCGGGACGGGCAAGACCACGACTGAGATGCAAGACATCCGGACTTATAGAAGTGCCGGCTGGGACTTCTGGGGAGAAGACGCCGATGGCATCCAGGAAATCTGGCAGATGCCGCAAGGGGGCGGCTATCCGGTCCTGGCGGTCTTCGGAGGATATGCCCCCCCTCAACTCCAGGGGCAGGGCACGGCCCAGGACCCTTACTTGATCCGCAACGCCGTCGAGTTGGGCGCCATGGTCTACCATAGCCCCCATGCACACTATCGACTTGCCGTTGCGATTGACCTCTCCGGCATCCGTTGGGGAACGGCAGTAATCCCTTGGTTTGCAGGGACGTTCGATGGCAACGGTCTGACGATCTCGAATCTTAAGATCGAGGATGGAAGCTATCTGGGGCTCTTTGGCCGACTGGACTCCGGTGGCGAGGTCAAGGACCTCGCCGTAGTGGGTGTTCGGATAACCGGTTCAGGAAGTATCGGCGGGCTGGTGGGGCAGATGTTGGACGGGAGTCTGACCCGGTGCTACAGCACCGGTGCGGTCAAGGGCACTGGATGGGGCGTCGGCGGTCTGGTCGGGGAAAATGGGCAGAGCTGTCCGGGCGGGTATTCGAGGGGCGGTACTATCAGTACGTGCCACTCGACCTGTGAGACGACAGGCGGCGGCTATGTCGGCGGGCTGGTGGGGGGCAACGGTGGAAGTGTGACCCAGTGCTACAGCACCGGTGCGACTACTGGCAAGGATCATGTCGGTGGACTGGTAGGCTTTAACGTGGAAGACGTAACGAGTGGCACGAAGCCGGGCCTTGTGACCGCCTGTTTCTGGGACACGCAGGCCTCATGCCAGACTAAGTAACTATCTCAAAAGGGTAGGTTTGGCCGATAACCATCTGTAGGAACCTTTTGAAAGGAGCCACGGATGGGCAAACAGAAACGTAAGGTCAAACCGCTTCCCACCATTTGGGAGGTCAGCGACGAACAATGGCAGCGAGCCGCTCTCAATGGCATCATCTACCAGATGCGCAGCGGCGGCCAATGGAACCACCTGCCCCCGTCGTTTGGCGACGACTCTTCCGTCCATCGCACGTTTCAACGGTGGGTGCAGAAAGGCGTCTTGAAGCGGATTTGGGCCACGCTGGTCGAGAACTGCGAAGAACTGGGCGGCGTCGACTGGCGCTGGCAGAGCGCCGACGGCGCGATGGGCAAGGCGCGTTTTGGGGGGACAACGTCGGTCCCAACCCCACGGATCGCGGGAAAAACGGCACCAAACGCAGTGTGATCGTCGAGGCGGACGGCGGCCCCTTGGGCGTGGTCGTGGCGGGTGCCAACGTCCACGACACCAAGCTGCTCAAGCAAACCATCGAGGCGATCGTGGTGGATCGACCGGAGCCGACGGACGATACGCCACAGCACCTGTGCCTGGATAAGGGCTATGACAATCCCACGGGACGCACGGCGGCGGCGGAAGCACACTATGTCCCGCACATCCGGCGGATCGGCGAGGAAAAACTCGACGAGAAGAATCGCAAGCGGCGTCCCGCCCGCCGATGGGTCGTGGAACGGACGCTGGGCTGGATGAGCAAGTGTCGTGCGATTCTGATTCGTTACGCCAAGAAGTCATGCAATTACCTGGGCCTGATCCAACTGTGCTGCGGCCTGCTTTGGTATCGCCGTCAGCACCGCCTGAGCCTTTTGAGATAGTTACTTA
>JAPLMX010000255.1 GCA_026386805.1 Phycisphaerae bacterium
TGATGTGCCATTGTTCGTCGCTGACCTCCCAAATGGTGGGAAGCGGTTTGACCTTACGTTTCTGTTTGCCCATCCGTGGCTCCTTTCAAAAGGTTCCTACAGATGGTTATCGGCCAAACCTACCCTTTTGAGATAGTTACTTACTCCTTGCCTCGTAGCCGATCCGTTACACCACTTCGCCGGCCAGCGAGACGATCTTCATATAGTTCTTCTCGCGAAGCTCGCGGGCGACGGCCCCGAAGATTCTCGTGCCGACCGGACTGCCGTCGTTGTCGATCATCACGGCCGCGTTGCTGTCGAACCGCACGTAGCTACCGTCGGGCCGCCGGATGGCCTTCTTCGTGCGGATCACCACGCATTTGTGCACCTTCTTGTCGTCCAACTGGCACGTCGGCAGCGACTTCTTGATCGCGACCCAGATCACGTCTCCCACGCTCGCCATCGAGCGCGTGAACTGCCCCCTGGCGCTCGTTCCCCGCTTCACGCGGATGCACATGGCCACTTTCACGCCGGAGTTATCGGCGACATCCACCATTGTAAAAGGCTGAATCATACTCTCTATCCCGTCCTGGACACTACGCCTGGATGGCTTTTTGAGTCACCTGGACCACGCGCCAGCTCTTGGTCTTGCTGTAGGGCCTCGACTCCGTGATCTCGACGGTATCCCCAACCCCACACAGATTGCGTTCGTCGTGCACGGCCAGCTTCGTTCGGCGGCGAATGTACTTGTTGTACTTCGGATGCTTGACCTTAAAGCCAATCGTCACCCGAATACTCTTATCCCCGCTCTTGCTGGTTACCAACCCTGTCAACGTCTTGATCTTCTTCGCTGTTTCCATATCTTCCCGCGATTCGTCTTGGCAGTGCGCTATTCGCTCCGCTCCCGCAACACGGTTCTGATGCGGGCAATATCCCGCCGCACGTTGATGATGCTCTTCGAGTTTTCCAACTTCTCCGTCACCGCCTGCGATCGCAGATCAAACAGACGCTTCTCCAGGTCTGCCAACGAGCCTTGAAGCTCGTCCTGACTCATCTCTCTCAACTGCTTGGCCTTCACGTTCTGCCTCTCTCGTTTCAATCCACACCCGCCTGGTGCGGGTGATGGCGACTTGTGACTCTCAAAGCCCGCGCCCGCGTTTGACGAACCGCATCCGAACCGGCATCTTGTGAGCCACTCGCGACAGGGCCTGCTTGGCCACTTCCTCGGTCACGCCGCCGATCTCGAAGCACACCATGCCGGGCCGCACGCGCGCGACCCAGAACTCCGGCTCGCCCTTGCCCTTGCCCATACGGGTCTCCAGCGGCTTGGCGCTGACGGGCTTGTGCGGGAAGATCCGGATATAGACCTTGCCTTCCCGGTGCAGGTAGTGAGTCGCCGCCACGCGGCCGGCCTCGATGTTCTTGGCCGTGACCCAACTCATCTCGAGCGACTGCAACCCATAGTCGCCGAAGGCGACATAGTTCGTGCGCTGCGCGTTGCCCTTCATTTTGCCGCGCTGGCTCTTACGATATTTGACTCTCTTTGGCATCATCGCCATAGCATACCTCTTTCAATGCTGCTTCCGGTGCGCGTCCTCAGGGCTACCCTTGGCCGTTACCCGCCGGCGCCGGTCCCGTTTCGGCCGGCCCGCCCCGTCCGCGGTCCCCGGGGCCCGAGCGGCCGCGCGGCTCCCCGCGCCGCGGCCCGCCCCCCGGCCCACCGGGCCCGCCTGGACCCATCCGCCTCGGCGGCCGACGCTGCTGCCTGTGCTCGCTCGGCTCAAGCACTTCGCCGAATTTGCCACGGTAGATCCACACCTTGATCCCGATCGCCCCGTAGGTCGTCCGGGCGGTGGCCGTCCCGTAGTCAATGTCGGCATCCAGCGTGTGCAGCGGAACGCTCCCCATTTTCTGCGTCTCGCTCCGGGCTATTTCCGAGCCGGCCAGCCGTCCGCCGCAGGTAATCTTGACCCCCTTGGCGCCGGCGTTCATCGCCGACTCGCAGCATTGCTTCATGGTGCGCCGGAAAGAGGCCCGTTTGGCCAACTGCTCCGCAATCAACTCGCCCACGAGCGTCGCATTCAGGTCCGGCTCCTTGATTTCGATGACATTCACCGTCACCTTGCGGCCGGTCAACCCTTCCAACTCCTCACGAAGCTTGTCGACCTCTCCCCCGCGCGGGCCGATCACCACGCCGGGCCGGCCGCTGTGCAGCGTCACGTTCACTTCATTGCGCGTCCGGATGATCTCAACCTTGGCGACCGCCCCTTTGGGCATCTCCCGGTTGAACCGGTTATCCACGTACTTGCGGATCCGCTGGTCCTCGACGAGGAAGTCGCCGTAGTTGCCTTTCGGGGCAAACCACGTGCTCTGCCAGCCCAGCGTGATACCCGTTCTAAATCCGATTGGAGACGTTTTATGACCCATAGTCCCGTATCCCGATTCTCGTTTCTACTGTGCCCTTCTCACTCCTGGCTGACCGTCACATGAATGTGGCACGCCTTTTTGCGAATTGGATGGGCTCGGCCCCGGTCCTTCGCGATCCACCGCTTGGTGCCGATGCGTATGCCCGCCTCGTCGGCCCGAGCCTCTTTGATATAAAGCACGCCCACATCGGCCTGATGTTCATCCGCATCCGCCATCGCGGCCTTGAGCACCTGGCTGACCATTGGCGCGGCGCGCTTTCGCGTGAACTTGAGCAGGTCGATCGCGTCCTGCACCCGCCGGCCCCGAATCAGCGTCATGACCAGCCGAACCTTCCGCGCCGACATCGGTGCGTACATATAGGACGAATGCCAGTCGCTGATCTCGCGGACCTCGACCGACAAGGTACCCGCCAACTTCTGCACGTCCTCCGTCTTCGGCAACGGCCTCATCAGACCTCTCTGCCAATTCCTCACGGCGGAGATAGCGTCCTGCAGATCAAGACCACCCCGCACGATGCCCCTGGCGAGATCCTCGATCGTCACCCGCTGCCGCTGTGCCACTTCTTTCAGTTTCGTTACGCTTAACATATCCTCATGCCCCATGTCGGCTCGCGACGGACTTGCATGACCTACTTAATCTTCTTACTCGAATGTCCTCGGAACGTCCGGGTCAGCGAAAACTCCCCGAGCTTGTGCCCGACCATGTCCTCGGTGACGAAGACCTTGTTGAACACCTTGCCGTTGTGCACCATAAACGTGAACCCGACGAACTCCGGGACAATCGTGCATCGCCGCGCCCAGGTCTTGATCGGGTCCCGCGTGCCCTCGGTCGTCTGCCGGCTCACTTTCGTGAACAGCTTGTCATCAACGTATGGTCCCTTTTTAACAGATCTTCCCATGTCTGCGTCTCTCTTCTATGGTCTCCAAGTCGCGGCCCATCGACGTCGTCATGCCCTTACAGCACCGTCTGACCCTGTCTGTTCTTGCGTCTGCGAATAATCCGGCGGTTGCTGACCTTACGCGGGTTGCGGGTTTTGCCGCCCTTGGCCAAAACGCCGCTGGGCGAGCACGGATGACGCCCGCCGTTCGAGCGTCCCTCGCCGCCGCCCAGCGGATGGTCCACCGGGTTCTGCGCCTTGCCTCGGACGTGCGGCCGGATTCCCAGATGACGCATCCGGCCCGCCTTGCCGATCGTGATGTTCTGATACTCAGGATTGCCCAGGCGGCCGATCGTCGCCCGGCATTCCTTCCGCACCATTCTCATCTCGCCGCTCGGCAGAATGATGGTCACCCAATCGCCTTCCTTGGCTACGATTCGCGCCGAACCGCCGGCGCCGCGCACCATTTTGCCGCCCTGGCCCGCCGCCATCTCGACGTTATGCACCTCCAGCCCGGCCGGAATCGATCCCAACGGCATGCAGTTGCCCGGCTTCGGCTCCACGACCTGACCGCTCTCCAGAACATCCCCAACCGTGACCCCAAACGGGGCCAGGATGTAGCGCTTCTCTCCGTCCTGGTACTGGAGCAAGGAGATAAAGCACGAGCGGTTCGGGTCGTACTCAACGCTCGCCACCGTGGCGGCGATCCCGTCCTTGTTTCGCTTGAAGTCGATGATACGGTAGATCCTCCGCGCCCCGCCGCCGCGGAACCGGACGGTCGCCTTGCCACTGTGGTTGCGCCCGCCGCACTTCTTGATTCTCTTGCACAAGGTCTTTTCGGGTCTATCCGTCGTCAACTCAGCCCAATCGTTCACCGAACTGTTGCGGCGTCCCGGACTTGTCGGCTTGTAGATTCGAATGCCCATGCGCTTATCTCTCTCTAAGATCCAATGGATCAGAACAAATCGATATGGTTTTCAGGGGCCAGGAACACAACCGCTTTCTTCCAGGCCGCGGTCGTGCCGATCCTTCGCCCTCGGCGGCGGCGCTTGCCCTTGTGGTTGGCCGTGCGCACCTTGTCCACCTTCACGCCATAGATCTTCTCGATGGCGTTCTTGATTTCCGCCTTGTTCGCCTTTCGGTGCACCTCGAAGGAGTAGGCACCCTTGACGTTGGCAAAGTGCATCCCCTGCTCAGTGACAATCGGCCGGATTACTATGCTATAATCATCCATCGGAAGCTCGAACCCAAATCGAAAACCACAACCTCGTGACCGACGATTCTATGCGGTCATGCTCTCCTGACTACCGCCGCCGGCCTTTCTATCCAGAAACGACGCCAGTGCATCCTTCGTAAACAGCATCCGGCGGTGATTGATGATGTCCCCCGCATTCAGGTCGGCTACGGGCATCACATCCACCTTCCGGATGTTCCGCACCGACTTGTAGACGTTCTCATCGTACTCACGGACCGCCACCAGACAACTGCGGTCGATCTTGAGGTTCTTGAGCACGGCGACGAAATCCTTCGTCCGCGGCTTCTCGAACGACAGGCCCTCGACCACGACCACCTCGTTCGAGCGAAGCTTCGCCAAGACCGCCGAGTCCCGGGCGAGCATCCTCTGCTTGCGAGGCATCGCCTGCCGGAAGTCCCTCGGGACTTTGGCGAACGTCATGCCGCCGCCGACCCGTTTGCCCGTGCGGCGGGTGCCCGCACGGGCGTTGCCCGTGCCCTTCTGGCGAAACAGCTTCCGCGTCGAGCCGGCCACGATGCTCCTGCCCTTGGTCGCCACCGTGCCCACACGCTTGTTCGCGTGGTACATCACGATCGCCTGCTTGAGCAGGGCATACCGGACGCAGCCGCCCAGCACCGACTCGTCGACCTGGATGCTGCCCACCTGCTGCCCACTCGTGTTGAATACCGTCAACTCAATCATGTTACGTTCCACTCGAAGTGCCAAGGCTCTTGGCCGTTTTGACGACACAATATCCGCCGGACGGCCCGGGAACGGTCCCCTTGACCACCAGCAGGTTCCTCTCTGCATCGATCGACACGAGCACGTGGTTCTTGGCCGTAACGCGGTCGTCCCCCATGTGCCCAGCCATGCGCTTGCCCTTTTTCAGGGCACCGCCCATACCGGAGTTCGTCGCACAGGCGCAGATCGAGCCGGGAGCCCGGTGCTTTCGCTCGGTACCATGGGAGGCCGGAAAACCCTTGAACCCGTAACGCTTCATCGGCCCCGCAAACCCCTTGCCCTTGCTCGTTCCGATGATATCCACCATCTTCGTATCCGCAAAGACCGAAACCGTGATCGCATCCCCGGGTTTGTACTCGGTCTTGGCTGCCTCCGACAGGCGCCACTCCCGCACGAATCGCTTCGGGCTGGTATTAGCCTTTTCGCTATGGCCGATTTCGGACTGCCGGCGCCGCGAGGGCTTCTTGTCCTCGAAGCCCATCTGAACGGCACGGTAGCCGTCGGCCTCGCTGGTCTTGATCTGCGTAATCACGCATGGACCGGCCTGGATGACGGTTACGGGGATCAGACGGCCCGACTCGTCGTAGACCCGCGTCATACCCACTTTTTTGCCAAGTAACATCGCCATATTCTCAGGTCCTATGCCCCTACGCCTTGATTTTCACAAATACGCCCGCCGGGACGACCAGCCGGTTCAGCACCTCGGCCGTCCGGGCGTTCGCCTCGTGGATGTCGATGAGCCGCTTATGCGTGCGCAGCTCGAACTGCTCGCGCGATTTCTTGTCGACATGCGGACTCCTGAGCACCGTGTACCGCTCGATCCTCGTCGGCAACGGAATCGGGCCGCTCACACGCGCGTTGGTCCTGCGAGCGTGCTCGACGATCTCCTTGGCGGAGGCATCGAGGCTGCGATGGTCGTACGCCTCCATCCGGATCCTGATCTTTTCACTCTCGGCAGCCATATTGCTCCTCTGGACCCGCCCTTCGTCTGCCTGGTTCCAGGCTTTCACGACCCGGTAAGGGCACAGTCATAAGTTACGATAATACCGCTACTTACCATCCAACGCCCAGCCGGCCCTCCGCAGATAGGCTCTCCATCCTGACCGATACTGCTCGTTGGTTAAAGGCAGGAAGGGCTACTGGGCCCGTTTGGCACCTTGGCGAGACTGTCAACAGGTGCCACAAGCCGCTTGGCCTTCCTTAAGAATCAGGGTCGAGAGCGGCACTGCCTCTCGGCAAGGCCACCTTACCTTGCCCACCCTAAGCTACACAGATACCCGTTGCGCCATCCTTGATGGCTTTCACAGATATGCCAGCGTAACTACGTACCGCAAAGTCATCCATGACGATGCTCGCTAACGCTGAAAAAACTCGAATTTATCGCCGGTCAGACCCGCTGTCAATCAACTAAAACGGAATCTTAGCGAAAATTCTGCACTTTCTTCATTTTTTTAGAAAAGAATAGCCTTCGCCACCTGGTCGGGCACCTTCTCATAGGTCATGGGTTCCATGGTGAAGCTCCCCCGACCGGCCGTAAGGCTCCGGATATCGCTCGAATACCCGAAAAGCTCCACCAGGGGCACCTTGGCATCGATGACCCGCATGTTGCCGTGAGTCCGGCAATCCAGGATCACGCCCCGTTTGGCCAGCAGATCCGCCTGGATCACACCGAAAGAAGACTCCGGAACGACCGCCTGGACCCTCATAACAGGCTCCAAAAGGACCGGACCGGCCTCTTTGAGGCCCTTATCGAAGGCGATGGCGGCCGCCTGCTCAAACGCCAAGTCTGAAGAGTCTACCGGATGGTAGGAGCCATCCACAAGGGTCGCCTTGACGCCAACGATGGGATAGCCGGCCAAAACGCCGTTGCCGGTGGCCTCTTTGACGCCCCGCCCCACGGCGTTGGCGTACTCATGGGGTACTTTATCGGACGGTGCGTTGGCCTCGAACTCAACCCGAGGCATCCAGCGCCCCTGGTCATCCACCAGCGGCTTGACCTCCAGCACAACATGGCCGTATTGCCCTCGCCCACCTGTTTGGTGGATGAATTTGCCCTCCACCCTCGCCGTTCCTGTAATTGTCTCCTTGTAGGCGACCCTGGGCTTTCCCACCCGCACATCCACCTTCATGTCTTTGACGAGCTTGTGCTGGAGGATCTCCAGGTGGAGCTCCCCCATGCCGCTGATGACCGTCTGGCCCGTCTCCGGGTCCGTTTTGTACGAGAAGGTGGGGTCCTCGCGCCGCAGGGCTTCCAGGGCGTCGCCGAGCTTGGCCCGCTCGACGGCGGATCTCGGCTCGATCGACATCGTGATGACGGTCTGCGGGAAGCTGATGCTCGGCAGCACGATGGGTCTCTTCGGATCGCACAGGGTATCGCCCGTGAGCGTATGCCGCAGGCCCACCACGGCCACAATGTCCCCCGCGCGGGCCGAATCCAGGATTCTCCGCTCGTTGGCGTGCATCTCGAAGACCCGCATGATGTTCTCCCGCTCCTCGCGGGTAGGGTTCAGAACGCGGCTGTTCGTCTTGAGCGTGCCCTGGTAGAGCCGTAGAAAATAGAGGTCGCCGTGGGCATCCGTGATGATCTTGAAGGCGAGAGCCACCAAACTCCCGTCGGGGTCGCACTTCACCGGTATTTTCTTGGTTTCGTCGTCAGGCTTGTGCCCCACGATCGTCGGCCGTTCGACGGGCGAAGGCAGATACGCCACCACCCCGTCCAGCAGCCGCTGAATCCCGATGTACTTCAGCGCCGAGCCGACAAAGACCGGGTTGAGCCTGTTTTCGAGCGTCCCTTTGCGGATCGCCCTTCGGATGACCTGCTCATCGGCCGCCGTATCGTTGATGAAGGCCGCCATCAGCTCCTCGTCGTACTCGGCGACCATTTCAATCATTCGGGCCCGGCACTTTCTGGCTTTCTCAGCGTACTCCGGCGGAATGTCGGCCTCGTGAAACTTCGCGCCCAGCTCCTGAGTCTCATAAAACACGGCCTTCATCGCGATCAGATCGATAATGCCGGCAAACGAATCCTCCGCCCCGATCGGAATCTCCACCGGAACCGCGTTGGCCAGCAGCTTGTCGTAGATGCTCTGGAGGCTCATCTCGAAATCCGCCCCCGTCTTGTCCATTTTGTTGATGAAACACAGACAGGGCAGCCCATATTTCTGGCCCTGGCGCCAGACGGTCTCGCTCTGCGCCTGCACTCCCTCGCTGCCGTCGAACACCGCGACGGCGCCATCGAGCACCCGCAACGACCTCTCGACCTCCGCGGTAAAGTCAATGTGTCCGGGCGTGTCAATCAAGTTGATATCGAAGCCCTTCCACGGACATTTCGTGGCGGCCGACGTGATCGTGATCCCCCGCCGCTGCTCTTCTTCCAGATAATCCATGACGGCGGTGCCTTCATGGACCTCCCCCATCTTGTGCGTCTTTCCTGTATAATACAGGATGCGCTCCGTAACCGTCGTCTTGCCGGCATCGATGTTCGCCATGATGCCGATGTTGCGTATTTGGTCCAGACTTCCCATGGCCGGGGACTTCTACCTTTCGTCTCCACATAAAAAAACTGCCACGATCCTCACCGGAGTCGACCGTGGCAGTATAATGGCTGCGGGTTTTACCAGGCGAAGTGCGCAAACGCCTTGTTCGCCTCGGCCATGCGATGCACGTTCTCCCGCATCGTCATGGCTCCTCCCGTCCTATTGTAGGCGTCCGTCAACTCGGCGGCCAGCCGCTGACTCATGGGCTTGCCCTTCTTGCCGCGCGCGGACGAAAGGAGCCACCGGAACGCCAGGGATTGCTGCCGCTTCGGGTTCACCTGCATCGGAACCTGGTAACTGGCGCCGCCAACCCGCTTGCTGCGGACTTCCAGCGCCGGTTTCACGTTGTTGATCGCGGTCTCGAAGATCTCCAGCGGCGTTACGTCCTTGATCTTCTCGGACACAATGGCCATCGCGCCGTAGAAGACGTTCTGCGCCGCCGTCTTCTTGCCGCCCCACATCATGCAATTGATGAACTTGGAGACCAGCTTGCTGTTGTACTTCGAATCCGGTTTCAGTCCCTCAGTGGACGCTGTGAACTTTTTAGCCATAGCACTTTACGCTCTCTATCCTCTCAAACCACTTCGATCTGCGCCAAAGGTTCTCTACTTTTTTGCCCTCTTGGCACCGTATTTGCTCCTGCCTTGCTGCCGGCCGGCCACACCGGCACAGTCCAACACACCGCGAACGATGTGATAGCGAACACCGGGCAAGTCCCGGACGCGGCCGCCCCGGATGAGCACGGTGCTATGCTCCTGCAGGTTGTGGTCGACGCCCGGGATATACGCGGTCACCTCTTTGCCGCTGGAGAGCCGGACACGCGCCACTTTTCGCAGAGCGGAGTTCGGCTTCTTCGGGGTCTGTGTCCTGACGATCAGGCATACGCCCCGCCTCTGCGGCGAGCCGCTGATATCGGACACACGTTTCTTCTTCTTAGAAGCGATTCTCGGTTTTCGCACTAACTGGTTGATCGTCGGCATACATTCAATCTCAATCAAAACCCACAAAAACGGTTACTCGATGCCAAGCACTTCCTTGATCCTGCTCTCGGCCTTGGCTTCGACATCAACGGCCTTCTTTTCCTTGACACCTTCCAACTCCTTCGGCATCGGGGCCTGCGCCAGATGCTTGACCCGCATCTCCAGGTTCGGCTTGAACGCCGTCCCGGCCGGGATCAGGTGTCCCAGGATCACATTTTCCTTCAAACCGTGCAATTCATCCACTCTACCAGCCAGCGCGGCCTCCGTCAACACCTTTGTTGTTTCCTGGAAGCTCGCGGCCGCGATAAAGCTGTCCGACCACAGCGAAGCCTTGGTGATGCCCAGCAGCAGCGTCTTGGCCGTGGCGGGCTTGGGCTTGCGGCCCTTGGCGGGCGTGCCGCTCAGCGCCTCGACCTTCTCGTTCATCCGGGCCAGCTCTTTCTTGTCGATGACCTGGTTCTCCTGGAGCTCCGCCACATCGCCCGGGCTGACGATCTTGATGCTGTTGGTCAACCGGTCGTTTTCCTTTCGGAAGACAAACTTGTCGGACACCTCGCCGGGCAAGAACGTGCTGTCGCCAACCGCATCGATCTCCACCTTTCGCATCATCTGCGAAATGATGATCTCGACGTGCTTGTCGTTGATATTCACGTTCTGCGAACGATAGACGTTCTGAATTTCGCCGATCAGGTATCTCTGGAGCGCCTCTTCGCCTTTGATCCGGAGGATATCGTGCGGCACCAGCGGGCCGTCCGTCAGGGCGTCGCCCGCTTCGATGGTATCGCCCGTGTGAACGTTCAGGTGCCGATCGCGCGGGACGTGGTGCTCCTTCTCCATGCCGCTCTCGCTGCGAATGATGATCGTCATCTTGCCCTTGCGCTTATCGCTGTGCAGCTCGACGCGTCCGCTGATCTCGGCCATCACGGCCGGGTCTTTGGGCTTACGGGCCTCGAAGACTTCCGTGACGCGCGGCAGACCACCGGTGATATCCTGGGTTCCGCCCGTCGCTCTGGGCTGGTGGGCGAGCAACTGGCCGGCCTGGACTGCCTCGCCCTCGACCACTTCGATTCTCGCCCCGGCGGGCAGATAGTGCACATCCAGAATCTTGCCCTTGGCGTCCTCGATCATGATCTGCGGGTGCTTGTCGCCCTTGTGCTCGATCACGACCGGCCGCTGGACGATCTTGGCCTCCGCGTCCTTGTCCTTGCCCTTCTTCGCCGCCTTCGTGCGCAGCTCTTCGGTCTGGACCGTCTCGCCTTCGATGATATCGACGAAACGGATGACACCCCCGATCTCAGCCAAAATCGGGGTCCGGTGCGGATCCCACTGGAACAGGATCGTGCCGGCCTTGACGGTCTGACCATCCGGCACGAGAAGGATACCGCCGTAAGGCACCTTGAACTTGTCCAATTCCCGGTCCTTCTGGTCCAACAGCACGATTTCGCCGTTGCGCTTGAGCGCCACGATCATGGTCGAGCCGTCGTCCCGCTTGAGGGACACGGCGTTGACGTCGCGATACCGGACCTTGCCCGTGTGGGTGGCTTCCTGCTCGCGCTCGAGGATCGCTCGCGACGCGATGCCGCCGGTGTGGAAGGTACGAAGGGTAAGTTGCGTGCCGGGCTCACCGATGGACTGGGCCGCCACGATTCCCACGGCCGCCCCTTCCTCGACCAATTGGCCGGTGCTCATGTCCCAGCCGTGGCACTTCGCACACACGCCGACCGGGCTGTCGCAGGTCAACGGGCTTCGGACCCGGATGGCGTCCAGGCCCAGTGCCTCGATCTTGTGCGCGATCTCGTGCGTGATCACTTCGTTCTCATGCACGATCATCTCATCGGTGATCGGGTTGCGGATGTTGTCCCGGGCCGTGCGACCGATGATCAGTTGCGACAACGGGATATCGACCTGATCGCCACGGCTGATGCTGGTCTTGGTGATCCCTTGCAGGGTTCCGCAGTCCCGCTCGATGATGATCACGTTCTGTGCCACGTCGATGAGCTTGCGGGTCAGGTAGCCGGAGTTGGCCGTCTTGAGGGCCGTATCCGCCAAACCCTTACGGGCACCG
Source organism: Phycisphaerae bacterium (assembly GCA_026386805.1). Classification (GTDB taxonomy): domain Bacteria; phylum Planctomycetota; class Phycisphaerae; order Sedimentisphaerales; family Anaerobacaceae; genus PLanc-01. The sequence continues at coordinate 11,840 of JAPLMX010000255.1, forward strand.
TGGGTCGAGCTGAAGTATTCCAGAACCGTCAGACCCTCGCGGAAGTTCGACTTGATCGGCGTCTCGATGATCTCGCCGCTGGGCTTGGCCATCAAGGCTCGCATGCCGGCGAGTTGCTGAATCTGGTCGATGCTGCCGCGCGCCCCGGAATCCGTCATCAGATAGATCGGGTTCAGATAGGGCGTTCCGTCCTCGTTGGTGTCTTCTTTCAGGCCGCGAATCATCTCGTTGGTCACGGCCACGCGGGCATTCGTCCAAGCATCGATGACCTGGTTGTACCGCTCACGCTCGGTCAGGACGCCGTCTTCATAGTTCTTCTGGATTTTGCCGACGCGCTTTTCCGTTTCCGCGATGATCTCGGGCTTCTTCAGCGGGATTTTCAGGTCGGTCAGGCCGAAGCTCAGGCCCGCGAGCGTCGCATACCGGAAGCCCAGGTCCTTGACCCGGTCGAGGAGACCGATCGTCTCGGCGCCCCCGGAGTACACGAAGCAGTCGCTGATGACCTGGCTGAGCTTCTTCTGCGCCATCGTCATGTTGTAGAATGGCATGCCCTTGGGCAGAATATCGTTGAAAATGCACCGGCCGACCGTGGTCTCGACCACGTACATCTTGCCGTCCTCGCCGATCGTCTTGACCTCTCCGAGCTTCTCTTTGAGCAGCCGATGAGAGATACGAACGCGAATTTTCTCGTGCAACTCCACCTTGCCGACGTCGTGGGCCATCATGGCCTCATGGGTGTCGTGGAACAGCCGGGGCTTACGCTTTGGTTGTGCCGCCGGCGTGCCGGCCGGCCTCAGGTCATCCAGGATCACGGTCAAATAGTAATTGCCTATCACCATGTCCTGCGACGGCCCCACCATGGGCGAGCCATTCGCCGGCGAGAAGATGTTGCTCGTCGTCATCATCAGGACGTGCGTTTCCGCCTGCGCTTCAACGCTCAACGGAAGATGCACGGCCATCTGGTCGCCGTCGAAGTCAGCGTTGAAGCCCTTGCAGGCCAGGGGGTGCAGCATGATCGCGTTGCCTTCGACCAGAACGGGCTCGAACGCCTGAACGCCCATGCGGTGCAGCGTCGGGGCTCGGTTCAGCAGCACCGGGTGCTGGTGAATGACCTCTTCGAGGATGTCCCAGACCTGCTCATCGCGGCGTTCGATCATCCGCTTGGCGCTTTTGATCGTGTCCGCGTAGCCGTGCTGCTTGAGATTGCGAATGATGAAGGGCTGGTACAACTCCAGCGCGATCTTCTTCGGAAGCCCGCACTGGTACAACTGCAGGTCGGGGCCGACGACGATGACCGAGCGAGCCGAGTAATCCACGCGTTTGCCGAGGAGGTTCTCGCGGAACCGCCCCTGCTTGCCCTTGATCATGTCGGTCAGCGACTTGAGCGGCCGGTTGTTGCTGCCCAGGACCGGCCGGCGGCACCGGCCGTTGTCCAGCAGGGAATCCACCGCCTGCTGAAGCATGCGCTTTTCATTGCGGATAATGACTTCCGGGGCGTTGAGATCGATCAGCTTCTTGAGACGGTTGTTCCGGTTGATGATGCGCCGGTAGAGATCGTTCAGATCGCTCGTCGCGAAGTTGTCCCTCTCCAGCAGGACCAGGGGGCGAAGGTCCGGCGGAATCACCGGGACCGCCTCCAGGACCATCCATTCCGCCTTGTTGCTGCTGTTTTTGATCTCATTGATGGTCTTAAGCCGCTTGGTCAGATCCCGGATCTTCTGCTTGCTGTTCGTCTTGGCGATGGCCTTTCGCAGGTGGCCACTCAGCCCATCCATGTCCAGGGCTTCCAGCAGCGACTTGATCGCTTCGGCGCCCATGGAGGCCTTGAACGAGTTGCCGTACTGGCTGCCGGCCTCGCGGTAATCATCCTCGCTCAGGAGCTGCCCCGCCTTCAGACCGGTCGTTCCCGGATCGGTGACCACGTAGTCCTGAAAATAGATGACCTTCTCAAGGTCGGAGCTCTTCATCCCCAGGATCGTGCCCAGCCGGTTGGGGATCGACTTGAAGAACCAGATGTGCAGGACCGGCGCCGCCAGATTGATATGGCCCATGCGCTTGCGCCGCACGCGGCTGTGGGTCACCTTGACGCCGCAACGGTCGCAGATGATCCCCTTGAACTTCGTGCCCTTGTACTTGCCGCAGGCGCACTCCCAGTCGCGCTCCGGCCCGAAAATACGCTCGCAGAACAGACCGTCCTTTTCCGGCCGGTACGTCCGGTAGTTAATCGTCTCGGGCTTGCGGACTTCCCCAAAGGACCAACTCCGAATGTCATTCGGGCTGGCCAACGAGATCTTGACCGAACCGTAATCATTAATTCGATCGTAGATATTTCCCAACATGTAAAGCCCCCTTATGGACTCTGAATTCGACTCGACCTATAGAGCCGTCCGTCCCAGGCGTTTCTTCTCGAGCTGGATGTTCAGACCCAGCCCGCGGATCTCGTTGCACAGCACGTCGAAGGACAGCGGCGTGCCGGCCTCCAGCGTATTCTGGCCTTTGACCATCGACTCATAGATCTTCGTTCGACCCTCCACGTCATCGCTCTTGACGGTGAGCATTTCCTGGAGGGTGTACGCGGCGCCGTAGCCTTCGAGCGCCCAGACTTCCATTTCGCCGAAGCGCTGTCCGCCCGTGCGGGCCTTGCCGCCCAGCGGCTGCTGGGTGATCAGGCTGTACGGCCCAGTCGCCCGGGCGTGGATCTTGTCGTCCACCAGGTGATGCAGCTTCATCATGTACATGAATCCGATCGTCGCCTTCTGATCGAAGGGCTCGCCCGTGCGGCCGTCATAAAGCTGGGTCTTCAACGTCTTGGGGACGTTGATGAACAGTTCCGTAGCCGGCGGCGCCTCACCTCTCGCGTGCAGCTCCTCCTTCCTGCGCGTCATCAGTTGATTCGCCTCTTCGGTGAGGTCCTGAATATCCTCTTCCGTGGCGCCGTCGAAGACCGGGGTCACGGCGTTGAAGCCCAACACTTGGGCTACCCAGCCCAGATGGGTCTCCAAAATCTGGCCCACGTTCATACGGCTCGGTACGCCGAGCGGATTCAGGAGGATATCCATGGGCGTGCCGTCTTTGAGGAACGGCATGTCTTCCTCGGGCATGATCTTGGCAATCACGCCCTTGTTGCCGTGCCGGCCCGCCATCTTATCGCCGATGGACAGCGCCCGCTTGATCGCCACGTAAATCTTGGCCATCTGCAACACGCCGCTGGGCAACTCGTCCCCGTGCTTGGCGCGCTCGATGCGGCGCTTCTTCTCTTCTTCCGCTGCGGTGATCTTGGCCCAGAACTTGTCCACGACCTTCTGGACGTCATCTCGCGAGGCCGCCGGCTTGACCCACTTGATGTCAAAGTTCTCGATCTGCTCGTAGATGACTTCATCATCTTCGCTGGCCCCGACCTTCTGCTTCGTGTTGGGGTCGATGATCGTCACTTCGAACTTCTCGTGAATGGCCCCGACCATTTGCCGGAAGATGGAGCACTCTTTGGCCTTTGCTTCCACCTCGTATTTCTTGGTCTCATCGGCCAGGACCTTCTTCGCGTCTTCTCCGCTGACGCCGCGCCGGGTGAACAGCTCGGTCTTGATCACGACGCCTTCATAGCCGCTCGGCAGTTCGAGAGAGTCGTTCTTTACGTCCTCGCCCGCCCGGCCGAAAATCGCGTGCAGCAGCTTCTCTTCCGGCGTCAACTCCACCTTGCTCTTGGGCACCACTTTGCCCACGAGAACATCCCCGGGGCAAACGCGGGTGCCTTCGCGGACCACGCCTCGGTCGTCGAGGTTCCGCAGGGCCTTTTCACTGACGTTCGGGATGTCCCGCGTGAACTCTTCTTTTCCCAGCCGGGTCTCGCGGACTTCGGCCGTGAACTCGTCAATATGAATGCTCGTGAAGCTGTCGTTTTTGACCAGCCTCTCACTGACGATGATCGCGTCCTCGAAATTGAAGCCGTCGAAGGAAACGAACCCGACCAGCACGTTCTTGCCCAGCGCGAGGATGCCGTTAAAGGTGCCGCCGCCGTCGGCGATCACCTGTCCGGCTTCGACCTTCTGCCCGAGCTTGACGACGGGCTTCTGGTTCAGACACGTCCGCTCGTTGAGCCCCGTGAACTTGTCCAGGGGGTACTCGTCCGTGTGGTTGACAACGACATGGGTCGCGTCCACCGCCGTGACCATGCCGTCGTGCTCGGCCTTGACGACCATGCTCGAGTTGCTGCCAACCACCTCTTCCATGCCGGTGCCGACCAAAGGTGGCTCTGTCTTGAGCAGCGGAACCGCCTGACGCTGCATGTTCGAGCCCATCAGGGCCCGGTTGGCGTCGTCGTGCTCCAGGAACGGGATCAACGAGGCGGAAACGCCGACGATCTGTTTCGGCGAAATGTCGATGTACTCGACCTCGTCACGCGTGGTCAGGGCCAACTCGCCCGCTTTGCGAGCCAGCACCAAGTCTTCCGCAATCGCCTTGGTCTTGGGATCGATGACGCTGGGCGGCGCGAAGACCGCCCGCATCTCCTCATCGGCGCGCAGATAAGCCACTTCGCCGGTGAGCTTGCCGTTCTTGACCTTGCGATAGGGACTGAGCAGAAAGCCGTACTCGTCGATGCTCGTGAAAATCGCCAGCGACGAGATCAGGCCGATGTTCGTGCCTTCCGGCGTCTCGATGGGACAGATGCGCCCGTAGTGGCTGATGTGAACATCGCGGACCTCGAAGCCCGCCCGTCTTCGGTTCAAGCCGCCGGGTCCCAGTGCCGACAGACGCCGCTCGTGCGTGAGCTGGCTCAGTGCGTTGGTCTGATCGACCACCTGGCTCAGCTCGCCGCGCCCGAAGAAAAAGTTGATGCTGCTGGCCACGCTCTTGGAGTTGATCAGGTCAGCCACCCGGGGCGGCTCTTCCGCATCGCGTTTGATGCTCATCCGCTCCTGGGCGGTCCGGCGGAGCTTGAGCAGCCCCTTGCGAATCTCGTCCGCCGCCAATTCGTCGATCGTCCGGAGCCGACGGTTGCCGAGGTGGTCGATGTCATCGATCTCGCCCTCGTTGTTGCGCAGCGCCAGCATATACTTCATCGTGTTGAGGAAGTCCTCGGGACGAAGCGTCATCTCGTTTTCACCGACCGACTGCCCGAACTTGCGGTTGAGCCGGAACCGGCCGACCTTGCCGAGACGGTATCGGTTGGGATCGGAAAACTTCTCCGCGAAGAAGGCTTGGGCCTTCTCCTGGTTCGGCGGGTTGCCGGGCCGCAGACGCATGTAGAACTTCAGCAACGCCTGCTCGTGGCCCGGGCAATCGTCCTGCGCCAGGGTATTCATGATGATCGTGTCGCGCATGTCTTCGATGATTTCGACCTTCTTGATGTCGCTCTGCTGAATGATGCCGAGCTTGTCGCCGATCTGGCCCGCCGCCTCGACGAGGATTTCCCCCGTCGTCGTGTCCACGATCGGGCTGACCGCCCACATGGTGGCCGTCAGCTTGTTGGTCGCTACGGTCTTGGTCTCGTAGAACAGCTTCAGGATCGCGTCGGTCGAGCTGTACGCCGGATTGATCGCGCGCAGAAACACCGTGGCCGGGATTTTGCTGGACTGATCGATCTTGACCACCAGAATATCCTTCGGCGTCACGCCGATCTCGATCCAGCTTCCCCGTTCCGGAATGATCCGGCCGCCGTGTAGAACGCGGTCGCCTTCCTTGCTCTCGATCAGGAAGTCCACACCGGGACTGCGGTGCAACTGGCTCACCAGCACGCGGACGGCCCCGTTGACGATGAACTCGCCGCCCCCGATCATCACGGGCATTTCGCCCAGATAGATCGCCTGCTCCGCCATGTCCGCCCCGCTTTCCGAGCGGAGCCGGCAATGAATCTTCAGAGGATAGGCATAGGTCAAACGCAGTTGCCGGCATTCGAGAGGCGTGTAATGAGGTTTCTCCAACTCATAACACAGATACTCCAGGCTCATCTTCTTATCGTAGCTCTCGATCGGGAAGATCTCCCGGAACAGGGCCTCGAGCCCCATGTCCGCCCGTTTGGTGGGCGCCACGTCTCTCTGGAGAAACTTGTCGTAGCTCTCTCGTTGTACCGCGACGAGATCGGGGATCTTCACCGCGTCTTGCATTCTGCCGAAACTGCGAAATGTCCGCACAGCCATCTAATGCTCCTATGGTAAGACAGTAAATCTCGCGTCTATGAGTCCGTGTGTCGGCGCATACTCCGTATCTTTACTCACAAGAGGCGGCCCTGGTTCACTTGATTTCAACGGCGGCCCCGGCGGCTTCCAACTGCTTCTTGGCGGTCTCGGCGTCTTCCTTGCTCAGACCTTCCTTCACCGGCTTGGGAACGCCGTCCACCAGCTCTTTCGCTTCTTTGAGGCCCAGACCGGTCAGGGCCCGGACTTCCTTGATGACCTGAATCTTTTTCTCGCCGAAGCTCGTGAGGATCACGTCGAAGGTGGACTTCTCGGGGACCGCTTCCGCCACCGCACCGCCAGCCGCCAGACCCGCCATCATCACGGCCGCGCCGGCCGCAGGCTCGATCCCGTACACCTCTTTCAGGTAATCCGCCAGCTCCTTGGCCTGCATCAGCGTCAACGCGACGATTTTGTCACCCAGTTCCTTCACCTGACCGCTCCACGTTCTGCCTTCATCTGCCATGGACATACACTCCTGTACCATCAATGCCTGGTGGTAGCCGGGACTCCGTCGTCTCGTTTAACCCTATTCGGGACAGCCACCGAAGCTGTTTATAGAAATCAATGATTGTTTTGACTCACACCCGCCTGGTACGGGTGACAATAGACATGCTCAGGCCGCTTGTTTTTCCGCTGGTTCTTCCGCTTTTTCGCTGATGCTTTTGAGGCACCCGGCAATAACCCCGGCCGGTCCCATCACCGCGCCGGCCACCCGCGCCCCGGGTGACAGGACGCAGGACACAACTCGGCCCCGCAACTCGGCCCGCGTCGGCATCCTGGACAGCTCCTCGACGCCCTTGCCGGCAAACAGGACCCCGTCGACGAACGCGCCCTTGACCTCAATAGCCTTGACCTTCCTCACCCAGACAAGCATTTCCTTGGCAACATCGACGATGCTGTCACCCCCGTAAACCACCGCACATGGCCCACTCAAGAGCTGCGCCGCCCCTTCCATCTTCCGCTCACGCAACGCTCTCGCGAACAGAGAATTCTTGACCACGAGCATGCGGATGCCTTTTTCCTTGAGCCCGCCCCGCATCACGTTGTTGGCGACGCCCCCCACCCCCTTCGTGCTGACAACCAGAAAATCCTGGATGTTCTCGTCGCTGATCCTCTTCTCCAGTTGTGCCTGCACCAATTGCTTTACGTATTTGCTCATCGTATCTCCCGTGGTTTGCTGATCTGTTCGTTTGCTGGTTCCAATCCACACCCGCCCGGTGCGGACGACAGGGCACGCCGCGTTAGACGCTCACCTCGACGGCCGGACTCATCGTCGCCGACAGGCAGGCTTTACGGATGTAGATGCCCTTCGCGGAAGCGGGCTTGACCCGTTTGATGTGGTTGACAAACGCCTCGATGTTCTCCACGAGTTTCTTCTTGTCGAAGCTTTGCTTGCCGACAGCGGCATGGATGTTACCACCGGCGTCATTGCGGAACTCGATCTTGCCAGCCGTGAACTCCGCCACGGCCGTGGCCACGTCATCCGTCACGGTCCCGTTCTTGGGCGAAGGCATCTTGCCCTGGGGACCCAGGACCCGGCCCAGCTTGCCGACCTTGCCCATGACCTTCGGCGAGGCGATGGCCACGTCGAAGTCCGCCCAGCCGTCGATGACCTTCTTGACCAGCTCATCGACGCCGGCTTCGATCGCCCCGGCCTTCTTCGCCGCCTCCACCTGGGAGTCGTCGCAGAACGCGATGACCTTCTTCTGCTTGCCCACCCCATGCGGCAGGGACAGGGAGCCGCGCACCAGTTGGTCCGTCTGTTTGGGATCGATCCCCAGCAGCAGCACGCACTCGACCGTCTGGTCGAATTTGACGCCCTTGAACGACTTGACCTTGTCCACGCCCTGATCCAGGCTCAGCGGTCCTTCGCTGACCTGCTCGGCCTCTTTCGTGTATCGTTTGCTCCTCGGCTTCATACTCGCAATCTCACTTTATTCCCACAAGCGATCAAGAATTCAAATCCTCAATCGACGACTTCGATTCCCATGCTTCGCGCGGTTCCACGAATGATTTTCTCGGCCTGCGATAGATCGTACGCGTTCAGGTCCTTGGCCTTCGTCTCGGCGATCTTGCGGACCTGTGCGGCGGTCACTTCGCCGACCTTCTCCTTGTTCGGCGTACCGCTGCCCTTGGCCACGTCCGCCGCCTGCTTGAGCAGCACGGCCGCCGGGGGACTCTTGACCTCGAATGTGAAACTCCGGTCGGTGTACACCGTGATCACCACCGGCACGATCATTCCATTCATCTCCCGGGTTCGTTCGTTGAACTGAGACACGAACTGCCCAATATTCACGCCGTGTTGGCCAAGAGCCGGTCCGATCGGCGGAGCCGGGGTGGCCTTTCCGCCGGGGGCCTGCAACTTGATCTGTTTCGCGATTTCTTTTGCCATCTTCTACCCTTGTCGTTTTTTTCAATCCACACCCGCGTCGAGCGGGTGACTGACCCACACCACCCCCGCCATCCTTGCGCTACACCTTCTCGATTTGCCAATACTCGATGTCGAGCGGCGTACTACGCCCGAAGATCGTCACAATGACGTTGACGATGCCGCGCTCCGAGTCGATCGCATCGACCGTGCCCTCGAAGTTCTCGAACGCCCCTTCTCGAATCTTGATATGGTCGCCCTTTTGAAACTCGACCTTGATGCTGGGGGCCTCTTCGGGCTTCTCCGCCTCGAGCAGCATCTTGGCCACATCCGTGTCCCGCATCGCGGTCGGGATCCCCTCGGTGCCGATGAAATCGCCCACGCCGCCGGTGCCCTTGATCAGGAACCACGCCTTCTCCGGCACCCGGCCGTCCTCGGTCGTCTCCATCTCCATGAACACGTACCCGGGGTACAACTTGCGACGGTGGACCGTCTGCTTGCCGGCGCGTATGCGCTTGATCTGCTCGGTCGGCACTTCGACCCGGCCGATCACGTCGTTCAAGGCCTCTTGCTCCACCTTGCGAGCGAGGGCCTCCCGGACCTGCATCTCTTTGTTTGCCGCAACTCTTAGAACGTACCATCGCATTTGAGAATCTTCAACACCCGATGAACGTGCACTTATCCTTTCGGGCTCGCGCCCACGCACCTTTCGCCGTTTCCATGAGTCGGCGGGCTTGGACCCCGATCCGCATTCCCGGGGCCGGCCCGGCTCACCCGATCAGCACCTGGAACACCAACTGGAACACGAAATCCGTCGTGCCCAGCAGGGCGGCCATGAACAACACAACGATGATGACCACGAACGTCGAGACGGCGATCTCCTTGCGGCTGGACCAGTTCACCTTCTTGAGCTCGCCTTCGGCCGCGATCAGAAAATCCGCCGCCGCTGGTTTGTTCAGCAGCCAGTACATACAGGCCGACAGTCCCACGAGAATCACCGTCGGAACCATCGTCGAGATCCACAGGCTCACATCGGAAGCCGTCAGCATCTCATAGAGCCGGTAACACCCGGCGGCCACGATGACCCCTGCGGTGAAACCACTGCCCAGTCGTGTATATTTGCCCTGTCCCGGTTTATATATCTGCGTAAGCATAATCGGTCCTGTTTAACACGCGGCGTTGGCACGGCCATGGGCCAACATCACGCCAGGAGGGAATCGAACCCCCAACCTTCGGTTTTGGAGACCGATGCTCTACCAAGTTGAGCTACTGGCGTATTGCCGTTACTTTCGCAAGGAACGCTGCAATCCATAGTATTTCTTATTTACGCCGGATCTTGTGCGCCGTGCGCTTGCGTTCCGTCTTGCAGTATTTCTTCAGCTCCAGCTTGGGCGTACCCTCGGCGACGCTGATTTCCGTTCGATAGTTCCTCTGGTTGCATTCGCTGCACTCGAGCCAGACATACTCTCGTTTGCTTTTCTTTTTCTTGGCCATAATAACCGCATTCGACTCAGGCAATAATCTTGGTGACGACGCCGGCACCGACCGTGCGTCCGCCTTCACGAATGGCGAACCGCAAGCCTTCTTCCATCGCGATGGGATTGATGATCTCGATATCCATCGTAAGGTTGTCGCCGGGCAAGCACATTTCGGCGGCCTTGCCATCCTCGCTCATCAGCGTGAGCACGCTGCCGGTGACGTCCGTCGTGCGGAAGTAGAACTGCGGCTTATAGCCCGGGAAGAACGGCGTATGACGGCCGCCTTCTTCCTTGGTCAGCACGTACACCTGCGCATGGAACTTCGTGTGTGGCGTGATACTGCCGGGCTTGGCAATCACCTGGCCGCGCTCCAGGTCCTTCTTTTCCACACCTCGCAGCAGCACACCGATGTTGTCGCCGGCTTGACCTTCCGTCAAAGTCTTATTGAACATCTCGACGCCGGTGACGACGGTCCTTCGGGTGTCCTTGGTCAGACCGATGATCTCGACTTCATCGCCGACGTGGACTTTGCCCCTGTCGACCCGGCCCGTACCGACGGTGCCACGCCCCTTGATGCTGAACACGTCTTCGATCGGCATCAGGAACGGCAGCTCGGTTTCACGCTTCGGAACCGGGACGTACTCATCCATGGCCTTGAGCAACGCCACGATCGGCGCGCAGGCCGGATCATCAAGCGACTCGGCCCGCATCGCTTGGTTGGCGATGCCGCGAATGATCGGGGTGTCGTCGCCCGGGTAATTGTACTTGTTGAGAAGGTCGCGGATTTCCAACTCGACCAGATCCAACAATTCAGGATCGTCGACCAAGTCCACCTTATTCATGAAGACCAGGATCTTGGGCACGTTCACCTGCCGAGCCAAAAGGATGTGCTCGCGGGTCTGGGGCATCGGCCCGTCGTAGGCGCTGACCACCAGAATCGCACCGTCCATCTGGGCGGCGCCGGTAATCATGTTTTTCACATAGTCGGCGTGGCCCGGACAGTCGATATGGGCGTAGTGCCGATTTTCCGTCTCGTATTCCACGTGGGCCGTTGCTATGGTTAGGATCTTCGTCGCATCACGACGACCTTGGGATTCGGAGGCCTTGGCAATCTCGTCATAGGACTTGAACTTTGACAGCCCCTTGAGTTCCATGACTTTCGTCATGGCGGCCGTCAGAGTCGTCTTGCCATGGTCTACGTGCCCGATCGTTCCAACGTTTACGTGCGGCTTGGTCCGTTCAAATATTGCCTTAGCCATCTTCAACTAAACCTCCAAATGTTCACCTGAGCAGCTCGTTGCATGTCCTTAAAGTCACCTGCATTCGAATCGACCGATCCCAAGAGCCCGGCCGAATTCTCTCGGACGGCCGCACCCTGGCTTACTTGCATGTAGCTGCTGCTGGGATTTGAACCCAGGACCTCGTCCTTACCAAGGACGCGCTCTACCGACTGAGCTACAGCAGCGATCCTACTTCGTCCTACCTCGCCTGCCTGACGTGCAAACGACGTCTACAAGGACAGTAATACCTTGCCCACAGGCCTGGAGATGCATCCGTCCATTATTGTAGATCTCCGCGCCAGCGGCAAGGTTTTCTGTCTTGGCCTTAGTAGTTGTGAACTATAAATCGATGAATATAAGGTGTAGACTGGGCGAGTGCAAACAGAAAAAAAGAAAAAAACGCAAAAAACCACCCACTGGCATGTCGCTCAACCATGCCGCAGCATAAGGACCCCGGCCGCAGGCCACATCGCACAGTCCCCCATCACCCGCCCTGGACCCGTCTTCGGCAGCCCCTCGACGAGAGACCGTCGAGGCGGCGACGCCCTTAATTATTGGTCCTTCCGCCGTCTTCGGCCTTCTTGGCCTTGGCAAATCGTTCCGACCACCGACTCAGCAACGCGTGCCAAGTCTGAGAAGTCCCGGAATCTCTCACCCTGATCTGACCAAGCACTCCGAGAAGAACACCGGGTTCCGTGGTCGTTGGATTGTTCAGGTACTCCTCTATAACCTTGACCAGAAAACCGTCCGAGCTTAAATCCAAGTCCTTAGCTAATAAGCACTTGGAGATAAGGTCGGACGCCTGGTCCATGCTGGCCAACCCGAGGTATACCCGCAGAAGCTGCGGCTGCACCTGCTGTCTTTCCTCTTCCGTCACGGCAGCACCCAGCAGCGTATTGAGGCACTCGGACGCCTGCTTGAGATTATTGCTCGCCACGTACAACTGGGCCAGACTCATCCGGGCTGCCTTGAGCAAGTCCGCCGCATTCTCGTTCTGTGCCCTCTGCTCGACCAGCGTGAAGAACGCGATCCTCTGTTCTGTGGCGATCTTTCCCCCCGCAGCCAGGACGTCGATCTTGGCCGCCCAGCCGGGCAGAATCGCCAGATCCGAGCGTTTGAAGATCTTCAACATGGCCTGCCAGGCAGCTTCCCCGTCCCCGGCGATACCCACTTTCTCGGCGAGCCAATCCAAATCCTGAACGGTGCCGGTCTCACTGGCCAGATCCACCAATTTCCGTCGAATTGCCACGTTCGAATCGGCGGTCATATTATTCTCACGGAACTTACGCAGAGCACCTGGCTTATCTACGTTTATCCAGCCATCTATGGCGTTCTGACGGGCTACATCATCCGTCTTGTCGGCGAGCGCGTGCTCAAACAATCCGGCGTACAGCTTCACCGCTTGTTCTCGACAAACGCTCCGCGTCGCACACAGTCTGGCCATGGCGCCGAGCAGGTATCCTCGCACCCCAACTTCGGCCCCCGCTCCCGACTGAGTGTAGCGGGTGGAAAGAACGTTGAGGCACCGATCGACGTCCGCCGGCTTGAGGCCATCCTGCTCGAGCAACTTCCCGATGACGTCCGCACCGCTGCGAACTTTCTCGGTATCGGCGTCGTTGAGGAATTTGACCGCCCAGTCCAACGTCTCCCGGCGAACCTCGTCCGGGACTTTATAGGCCGCGGTGGCCATGGAACCGGCATAGCACGTCTCCCTCAGGGCCACAAGAATCTCTCGCTTGTTTTGCTCATCCTGCTCGATCTTCAGTTGCTCCAGCAGCGGCTTGGACGTATTCAACTCGCCTATCAGCGCCAACACCCGGGCGGTCTTGACCCGGACCTGACGGCTCGGATCGGAGATCAGGGCCGACAGGATCGGCTCCAGCACCGATAGCTTTAGTGTGCCCTTCGCTCTGCGCAGCTCCTGCAGCTTGTCCAAGGCCCACAACCGCACGACAATCTCCTGCGAATTCAACTGCCGAGCCAAGAACTCGGTCTTGGCCACCTCGTTGGGCAAAGAGTCGTGCAGATCACTCAATGAGGCCAGGTATCGCTTCTGCCAGTCGGACAGATCGGTCTCCAACTCGCGCACCCGCGTCTCCTGCCGGACCAGCCGCTCCCGGAGAAAAGCCTCCGGCCCGCGCTGTTGCAGCTCGGTCAACATCTGTCGCTGGGCCGCGGCATCCTGACTCACCGGGATGCCCACGGAAACGAGAGCGGCTGCGGCGGCTTCCAGAATCGGAGGGTCGGGACTCTCCAGCAGGCTGATGAGCTTGGCCACCGCCTGTGTGTCCGGATGCCGCTTCAGCGCGTAGATGATGATGATTCGCACGTTAACCGACAGCGACCGGTCTGTCGCCGCCTTCTCGAGGTCCTGCTGCACCTGGCTGTATCCAAAGAGCAGGGTCGCCTCGGCCGCCCGCTTGGCGATTGCCGGGTCCTCCTCTGACGTAAGGATAGCAATCAAGGGCTTGACGAAGTCATCTTTGTTCTTCAAAGGCTTCTGCCCCACCCGCGCCGGATTCAGGGCGTCACACACTGCGGCCCGGGCCTGCGGATTATCGGTGCGCCGGAGCACGTCCAGCACGATCTCTCGCGCCGCCGGGTTCTCGCTGAACAATAGGAGCGTCGCGGCGTCGATGCGGTTCTTGCTGATCGAATTCTCCAAGAGGGTGGTCTTGTTGATCCGCAGTTGCGTGTCCATCGCGGCCTCCGGACTCGCCGCATCCGCCGTCGGCGGCGCCTCCTGAGCACGGACGGCGGCACTGACGGCTTGTTGCCCAATCCAGACCGGCGGACAACACACGATCAGGAGCGATAGGAGGACTTGGATCCGTGGTGCATTCATCCGGATAACCTTCATTGCGGTTGTCGGTTTCGAGCCCTGAGCCGTCCTTCAAAGAGAAGGATGCTCCTCCGCCTTAAAACCAAGGACTCAAAACCGAGTTCCCCTGCCGATTTCTGCTGTGGGCCACTATACCCATGCAGATGCGCGAGAGTCAATCTTCTTACAAGCAATTTCAAAGGTTTTTCCTCGGCGGCACCGCGTCTCGACGTCGCCCCCGATCGATCAGGGCCTCGGATGAAATCTCTTGTGAATCTGCCGCAACCGTTCATAGTCGACGTGGGTGTAAATCTGCGTCGTCCCGATATCGACATGGCCCAGCATCTCCTGCACACTCCGCAAATCGGCCCCGCCGCTGAGCAGGTGGGTGGCGAAACAATGACGAAGCGTATGAACCGTCACGTTTCGCGGCATGCCTGCGCGCGCGGCGTACTTCTTCACAAGTCGCCAGACCTCAATACGTGACAGCGGCCGGCCTGTTCGTGACAGCAGCAGGAAGGCGTGGCTCTGCGGCTTGGCCAGCCTGGGACGCAGGTCCCGCAGGTAGTCCCGCGTCGCCCCAATTGCTATCCTGCCAACGGGGATGACCCGCTCTTTGCTGCCCTTGCCGAGACACCGCAAATACCCAATGTCCAAGTTCACATCCATCGTCTTGAGCCCAGCCAGCTCGCTGGCCCGCACCCCGGTGGCGTAGAGCAGCTCCAGAAGGGCCTTGTCCCGGAGGTAGAACGGCTCTTCGCGGGACGGCGCCTCCAGTAATCGGAGCACCTGCTGCTTGTTGCAGACGACCGGCAGTCTCTGCCAAGTCTTGGGGGTATCCAGCACCTCGCTGCCGTCGTCTTCGATCAGACGCCGCAGCTTGGCGAATCGCAGAAACATGCGGATGGCCGCCAGGGCCCGCTTGGCCGAGTTCTCGTTGGCAAATCGCGGCTTCGCAGCCTCGGCCTTCTTCTGGACCGAGTCGGCCTTGGCGGCGACCCGGGGTCCGAAGTACCGCCCGATCAGCCAAGGTTTCACGTCCTCGATCTTCCCGATCTCGTTGTCCCGGCAATACTTAAGGAACGCCCGCAAGTCCCGCCCGTAGGCCAGGACCGTGTTTTCGGACAGACCCGCCTCGATCACCAGGTAATCGAGGAAGTCCGTGACCGGCCGGCCCAAGGGGAGCGTGTGAAGATCCTCGACAATGGATTGCCTTTGTATCAGGGACATAATGGAAACCTCAGAACTACCCTCTGTATCGACGCTGGAAGAATAGGGTCTTTAGCCCGTACTACGACGGAGCGGTCAATATCGCAGAAATATTGACGATGTGCCGTCGGCTGTACCTGATCGACGTCTCCGTCATTCTCAAGACGTGACGGTTCTACACCCTCACCTTTGGGGTTTGCCTTCGCTGGGGATTGCCGTATAATCGCGTGCGATGGAGACGATCGCCAGAACTCGCAGTCTTCTGTGGCTGCTCCTCGCCGGGGCGTGGCTGGGGACGGGCTGCGCGAGCCGGCTCGGCGTTGGCACAGACGAGCCAAGCGCCCCCCGCCCCCCGGTGCAGATGCTCTGCGAAGACGGCGCCACAACGGCCGAGGTGATCCAGGCGGCCGAATACGTTCTTACACGAATGCACTTTGCCATCGAGAAGCTGGACGCCGAACAGGGCATTGTCAAGACCAGGCCGCTGCGGGGCGCCCAGCTCTTCGAGTTCTGGCGAAGCGATAATGCGAGTTCCTATAGCTGCGAGGAGGCCAACCTTCAGTCGATCCGAAGGACCGTGGAACTGCGGGTCAGAAATGAGGCTGTAGACCGGAGGCCGGAGGCCGGAGACGCCTATCGCCTGCCGCCTGCCGCCTCCAGCCTCTTGTGCGTTGAGTGTGTGGTTTCGGTTCAGCGGCTGAATCTTCCCGAGAATGAGGTCGCCGGCACCTCGGAGGCCTACCAGGTCCACTCGCGGAGCACGGCCACCCTACAGCGAATCGAAGTCAGCCCGCAGCAGCGGCGGGCTATGACTTGGATCGACCTGGGCGCAGACCGGGACTTGGCCGCAAGGGTCCTCGACCGTATCGCAAAGCGACTGGCGGATTGACGATCCGCTGTTTGCGATTTACCATTCGGACTTGCGGGTCGCGCAGTGTGCGCGAGCCAATCGTAAATCATAAATAGGAAATAGAAGATCCATGCGGATTCTCGTCTGTGGCGGAGCCGGGTACATCGGCAGCAACATGACGGCCTTGCTGGCGCAGGCCGGCCATGAGCCCGTCGTCTTCGACAACTTCAGCAGGGGGCACAGGACCGCCGTCAAAGGGACCAAGGTCGTCACAGGCGATCTGGCGAACCGCGAGCTTCTTGTGAGAACGCTGGGTGAGCTTGGTATCGAGACGGTCATGCACTTCGCCGCCTACATCGAGGTAGGCGAATCTGTCCGGGAACCGCTGAAGTACTACCAGAACAACCTGTCGAACACGCAGAACCTGCTGTCGGCCCTGCAGGAAACCGGCGTGGCGAAATTCGTCTTCAGCAGCACGGCGGCGGTCTATGGCATGCCCCAGCGAGTTCCCATCTCGGAGGATGCACCGAAGGAGCCGATCAACCCCTACGGCGAGACGAAACTGGCCGTCGAGCGAATGTGTCACTACCAGGCCGAGACCGGCAGACTGCGATTTGCCGCCCTGCGCTACTTCAACGCGTGCGGGGCCGGCGATGACGGCGCCAGGGGTGAGGACCACCGGCCGGAGTCTCACCTGATCCCGCTGATCATTCAAGCCGCGATGGGAAAACGGGCGGATATCAAGATCTATGGCACGGACTACCCGACCCCCGACGGCACCTGCATTCGGGACTACATTCATATCGACGACCTGTGCCGGGCGCATCTGCTGGCCCTGAAGAAGTTGGACGAGCAGGCCGAGTTGGTTTATAATCTGGGCAATGGTCACGGCTACTCGGTCCGACAGGTAATTGACACCGTCAAACGGGTATCAGGCAAGGACTTCAAGGTCGTGGAGGTGGACCGCCGCCCGGGAGACTCGCCGGTTTTGACATCCGATGCCACGAAAGCCCGGACGGAGCTTGGCTGGCGGACGGAAAAAGGCGAGCTGGAGGAAATGGTCACGACCGCCTGGAAATGGCACACCGAACACCCGAACGGGTATTCGGATTGAAGATTTCGGATTGCGGATTGGAATCGGCGCTCGTCGCAAATCCGCAATCCACAATCCGCAATCTGCAATAAGATTGGAGGTTATCGTGGAGAAGATCAGACGCCGGGTCAATACGTTTCTCAGCGAACAGGGCATGTTTCATGGGGACATCAGCATCTCCGAGACGTGCGCAGTCTTCCAGAGCGAGATGGACAAGGGTCTGGCGGGCAAGAAAAGCTCGCTGGCCATGCTGCCGACGTATATCGAGACCGAGGAGGAGCTGCCCCGAGATAAGGCGGTCATCGTGATGGACGCCGGCGGGACGAACTTTCGCGTGGCGACCGTCGTCTTCCGGCAAAGCGGTCAGACCGAGATCACGAACTTCAAGAACTACCCGATGCCGGGAATCACCGCCGAGGTCGGCAAGGAGGAGTTCTTCGGGACAATGGCCGGGTACGTCAGAGACCTTGCCGAGAAGAGCGGCAGCGTGGGATTCTGCTTCTCCTACCCGATTGAGATGTTCCCGAGCAAGGACGGCCGGGCCCTGTACTTCTCCAAGGAAATCAAGGCCCCGAAAGCCGCCGGCCAGATGATCGGCGAGAACATGGGCCGGGCGCTCAAACTTCTCGGCATCTCGGACCTGAAGCACTTCGTGCTGCTGAACGACACCGTCGCGACGCTGCTGGCCGGCCGGGCCGAGGCCAGCGGCCGCAAGTTCGACAGCTACATCGGCTTCATCCTCGGCACCGGCACGAACACCGCCTATGTGGAGCAAAACAAGAACATCAAAAAGGCCAAGGACCTGGACCCGGACAAGGGCCAAATCGTCAACGTGGAGTCAGGCGGATTCGGCAAGGCCCCGCGCGGCAAGATCGACAAGGCATTCGACGCGGCTTCGGTCAGCCCCGGCGTAAACGTTTTTGAAAAGATGATCTCGGGCGCCTACATAGGCCCGCTTTGCCTGGTCACGGCCCTGTCCGCCGCCAAGGCGGGGCTATTCTCCACGGCGACGGCCGAGCGGCTGGCCGGTATCTCGGTCGCGACCAGCAAAGACATCAGCAACTTCCTGAGCTGTCCCGAGGGAGGCGACGACCCCTTATCGCTGGCCCTGGCCGGGGCGTCGGAAGACGACGCCACCACGTTGTACTGCCTGGTCGATGCCCTCGTCGAGCGAGCGGCCAAGCTCACGGCGGTCAACCTGTCCTCCGTGTCCCTCAAGTCGGGCAAGGGGCTCAATCCTTGCCGGCCCATCTGCATTGTGGCCGAGGGCACGACGTTCTACCGCCTCAAATCGCTCCAACAGAAGATCGAATACTATCTCAAGCAGTACTTGGTGGACAAGAAGCACGTGTACTACGAGATCGTGAACGTCAAAGACGCCACCCTGATCGGCGCCGCCATCGCCGGCCTAACAAACTGAGAATCGCACGGTCAGACCATCAACGAGAGGCCACCGCATGCTCCTGGGTGACCAACTCGTACGTGTCCTTGGCGATGGCGAGTTGCTCGTTGGTCGGGATCACGAAGAGCTTCACGGGGCTTCCGGTGGCACTGATTCGAGCCTCTGCGCCAGCGGCCGCCTTGTTTGCCGTCTGATCCAAGTGAACGCCAATCTGGCTCATGCCCCGGCAAATCTGCTCGCGCAGTTGCACGGCATTCTCTCCGATGCCGCCCGTGAAAGCGATGGCATCGAGCGGCTCGAGCACCGCCGCATAGGCGCCGATGTACTTACGGACCCGATAGCAGAAGACGTCAATGGCCAGCGTCGCCCGCTCGTTGCCTTTGGCCGAGAGTTGAAGAAGGTTGCGAATGTCGTTCGAGAGGCCCGAGATGCCGAGCAGGCCACTTTGCTTGTTGCAGAGGGTCTTCAGGGACTGGGCGTCATGCCCCTTGTCGGCCAGATAGAAAAGGATGGCTGGGTCCAGGTCGCCGGAGCGCGTCCCCATCGGCACGCCCTCCAGCGGGGTGAATCCCATCGACGTGTCGATCGAGCGGCCTCCTTTCACGGCCGTGATGGAA
Source organism: Phycisphaerae bacterium (assembly GCA_026386805.1). GTDB lineage: Bacteria > Planctomycetota > Phycisphaerae > Sedimentisphaerales > Anaerobacaceae > PLanc-01. The sequence continues at coordinate 31,131 of JAPLMX010000255.1, forward strand.
CAGCCGTTTCCCAAATGGCACGTGATGACGTTGACGTCGTATTTCCCCCTGCCCATCAGGGCAGCCACCCGGCGCGCGACGTACCGGTGCGAGATGCCGTGAAACCCATACCGGCGGATGCGATATTTCTCGTAGAGTTCGTAGGGCAGGCCGTAAATGTACGCGACCTTGGGAATCGTCGTGTGAAACGCCGTGTCGAAGCAGGCCACCTGCGTCACACCCGACAACTTGGCCCCAATGGCCCGGATGCCGGCCAGATTCGGGGGATTATGGAGGGGGGCAAGATCGGCGAACTTCTCAATCGAGGCAATGACGTGCTCGTCCACAATCACCGAACCGGTGAACTCTTCGCCCCCGTGGACCACCCGGTGCCCCACTGCGCCAACCTCAGAAATGTCGTCGAGGACCCCAACCTCTCCCTGGACCAGCGTATCGAGCACGAGGTGGACCGCCTCATCGACATCCGAAGTGCTCACATCGCTGGTAAAGGTTTTGCTGCCGAAGACATGCGTGAGCTTTGACGCCTGCTCCCCGATTCGCTCGACCGAGCCCCGGGCCAGAACCTCCGCCTGAGGCATTTGGTACAGATAGTATTTGACCGAGGAACTCCCCGCATTGATCACCAGCACCTTCATCATCCTGATTATCCTTCCACACCATATCGCATTTCCGCCGCGGTGTTATGTCCTATAATAGCTGTCCCAGTGTCAGAATTACCGTGGAGACGATGTCATCGACCGTCGCCCCGCGCGAAAGGTCCGTAATAGGCTTGGCAAAGCCCTGAAGGAAGGGGCCGATGGCTCGCGCTCCACCGAGGTGTTGCGTCAGCTTGTAGGCGATGTTGCCCGAATTGAGGTCGGGGAAGACAATCACATTGGCCTTTCCGGCCACGAGACTCTCGCCTTTGACCTTCTTGGCGGCGACCCTCGGCACGACGGCGGAATCCGCCTGGAACTCACCATCGATCGCCAGACCAGGCTCCCGCGCCCGTGCGATCGCCAGGGCTTCCTTGACCTTATCTACGGACGGCGCCGAGGCACTGCCCTTGGTCGAGAACGATAGCAGGGCCACGCGGGGCTCCTCGCCCAGGATGCGCCGTGCACTGACAGCGGAGGCAAGAGCAATGTCCGCCAATTGCTCGGCTGTCGGGTCAATGTTCACGGCGCAATCGGCAAAAATGAACGGCTTGTCCTTCTCGCCGAGAAAGCTGGGGACAATCATGAGGAAGTAGCTGGAGGGCGTTTTGATGCCCGGCAGCAGGCCCACGGTCAGCACACCGGCCTGGATCAGCGTCGCTGTGGCGCTGGCCACGCCGCCCACGGCGGTATCGGCATCCCCGCAGGCAACCATCATGCCGCCGTAGAACAGGGGTTTGCGGAGAATGTTTCTCGCCACTGCCGGGCTGATGCCCTGCCGCCGGCGGCTGTACTGCTCGGCATAGACGTCGAGCCTCTCGTTGTCTTTGGGGTCGATGGTCTCTATCCCGTCGAGCGCGACACCCGCCTTGGATATTGCGGCGCCGATCTGCCCCGGGCTTCCGAGCACAATGGGCCGCGCAATCCCCTCGTCCCGCAAACGACACGCGGCTTGGATGATTCGCTCGTCCCGGCCCTCTGGCAACACCACGGAAAGGTTCTTCCCCCTTGCCTTTGCCTTGAACACCTCTATAATGTCCACGACTGGCGCTCTCCATAGCAGAATTGAGGATTAGTCGTGTTCTGCTCTACTATATAGTTGACTTTACACAGATAATCACGGATAGCGCCGAATGCAAGAAAAAACTGTCCCAGTGTGATGGAGTGGTGTATTTGAGTTTACACCGCACCGGGAAGAGATTGGCGCACCAGTACAGATGAAAGAAGATGCCTCAGTAATCTTGACGCCTGTGGAAGAGGTCGCCGTCTGGGCCTCGTTGTTTGACGTGCTTTATGGGCCGGCGGAGAAGATTCCCACGATTGTCGTGGAGAACTTTCCGGCGCTGGGCAAGTTGGCGGCGATGCGGTTCATCGAGTGGGTCCAGCACCACCCCGGCGGCGCGATCTCTCTGCCCACCGGCAAATCGCCGGAACACTTCATCAAGTGGGTACAGCGCATCCTCAAGAATTGGGACACGCCTGAGATACGCAAGACGCTGGAACAAGCAGGCGTCGATCCGGCGAAGAAGCCCGACATGGCCAGTCTGCACTTTGTACAGATCGACGAGTTCTACCCCATCGACTCCGCTCAGCACAACAGCTTCACCTACTACGTGAAGCACTTTTATATCGATGGCTTCGGACTCGACCCGGCTAAGGCCCTGCTGATCGACGCGTGCCAGATCGGCTTGCGAACGGGGGAGAAGCTTTCCGATGTCTGGCCGGGCCATCGCGTGGATCTGACGCTGCGGTATCGCCACGCCACAAACCAACTCGAATCCAGGCAAAAGGCCCTACTGGAGCAAATCGACCAGTGGTGCATGGAGTATGAGCGGCGGATTCAGGGACTGGGCGGCATCGGGTTTTTCCTCGGCGGAATCGGTCCCGACGGACACATTGGGTTCAACATCAAAGGCTCCGATCACCATTCGACGACCCGCCTTTGCCCGACGAACTACGAGACCCAGGCGGCGGCCGCGACCGATCTCGGCGGCATGGAGGTCGCCCGTCAATGCCTCGTGATTACCATCGGCCTGCGAACGATCACGCGAAACCCGGATTGCACCGCGATCATCGTGGCCGCCGGTCAAGCCAAGGCCGCTCTGGTCGCTCAGGCGATCCAGTCCGAGCAGCACATCGACGTGCCCGCGAGCTGTCTACAGCAGTTGCCCAACGCGCGATTCTACATCACCCGAGGCGCTGCGGCTCACCTGATCGAACGGGAAGTCAGCGTACTCAAACAGGCGCCGGCCGTCAGTGACGCCGACGTGGAGAAGGCCCTGATCGAGCTGGCCGTCCAGCGTCGCAGACGCCTGCTCGACCTGACCGAGGCCGACTGCCGAACCTATCCACTTGCCGCCGTCATTTTGCAGAAGCGGTCCGAGTCGTTGCCGGAGCTGGCCAACCTGGTGCACGAGCGACTCGTCGCCAAGATCGAAAAGGGCCTGCAAGTTTGCCGAAACAAATGCTTCCTGCATACGGAGCCGCACCACGACGACATCATGCTCGGATATTTCTCCGAAGTCGTCCGCCACTTCCGGGAACCGACCAACGAGCACCATTTCATGACGCTCACCAGCGGCTTCACCTCGGTCACGAATCGCTTCATGCGGGACCAGATGGCCAGCCTGCGCCGCTTCCTCGGTACCCCCCGATTCAAAACGCTGCTGGAACAAGGCTACTTCGCCCAGGGCAATATTGTCGAGCGCAACCGCGACGTGTGGCAGTACCTTGACGGCGTGGCCGCTCGGGACGAGGACGAGAAGGCCGAAGGCTGTGCCCGCCGGATGCTGCGCAACCTGATCGAGTTGCTCGGCGAGGACTTCCTGCGGAACATCGACCGCTGTGTCGCCGACCTGGAGGAGTACTTCGTCAAGACCTATCCCGGCCAGAAGGACCCCGACCATGTCCAGCGGCTCAAAGGGATGTCTCGCGAATGGGAAGCGGAATGTCTGTGGGGCTATTACGGCTGGCAATGCCAAAACGTCCGGCATCTTCGCCTGGGCTTCTACACCGGCGACATCTTCACAAGCGAGCCCACGATGGCCGAGGACGTTCCCCCCATCGTGGCGGAGCTGCGGCGCGTCAACCCCGACGTGGTGACCGTTGCCTTCGACCCGGAAGCCAGCGGGCCGGACACGCATTACAAGGTCATGCAGGCGCTCGCCGAAGCCCTGCGGGTGCATCTGAGCACCTGCGAGAAACCGAACCTGAGAGTCTGGGGCTACCGCAACGTCTGGTTCCGTTTCGATCCCTCCGAAGCCAATGTCTTCGTCCCCGTGACCCTGGCGATGTTCTCGGTCATGCACGACGCCTTCATGAACTCCTTCATCACCCAGAAGGACGCGTCCTTCCCAAGCCACGAATGCGACGGCCCGTTCTCGCAACTGGCCCAGCGAATCCAGGTGGAGCAATACCAGAAGGTCAAGATCTGCCTGGGCCGCGAGTGGTTCAACAGCCACCCCAACGCCCTGATCCGCGCCACCCGCGGCTTGGTCTTCCTCCGCACCATGTCGCCCGAAGAATTCCTCAGCTCCTGCCGCGAGCTGCGAAAATCCATCGAGAACCGCTGAACAGAGAGATACTCTGAACATCGGGAGTAAGAGGCCCATATATAATAGCGCTTGACAGGATTAACGCTTAGCGTTATTATTGACAATATGATTAGGAGTTTCGGCGACAGAGAGACAGAAAAACTGTTCTGGCGCGAGTTCTCCCGAAAGATCCCAACGCAGATACAACGCGCCGCACGACGAAAACTCGAGATTCTTGACGGGGCCGAGACGCTGTCGGATTTGCGCATCCCGCCAGCGAACCACCTGGAGAAGCTGGCCGGTGATCGCACGGGCCAGTATAGCATCCGTATCAATGGGCAGTGGCGTATCTGTTTCGAATGGCGAGAAGGAAACGCGTATGACGTCGAGATCGTTGACTATCATGGATAGAGGCATTTATGGGTGAAAAGAAACTGCCCCCGATCCATCCCGGCGAGATTCTGCTGGAGGAGTTCCTCAAACCAATGGGGGTCAGCCAATATCGTCTCGCTAAGGACATTCACGTGCCGGCCCGGCGGATCAATGAGATTGTGCACGGCAAGCGAGCCATTAGCCCAAATACGGCTTTGAGACTGGCTCGCTACTTCAGTCTGTCGGAACGGTTCTGGCTCAATCTCCAGGGCCGGTATGACCTTGAAGTGGAGAAGGACCGACTACAGGACAGACTGGAGTACGAGGTCCCGGTCCGCGCGGCCATGTGAAGACCGCCCTTTCCCATCTGTTTGGCACCAAGAACGGTCAAGCCTCCCATGTAACTGACTACCGACCGGCGAAGCGGATTGCGGCCATGATCGGGAAATGGTCGGAGGGGTAGTGGTTGTCCTTGTTGTCGTACAGGATTTCGGCCTGGAGGACCGCTACGCCCGGTTGGACAAAGATGTAGTCGATCTTGGCGCCCGAGCGGCTTCCCGTGAAACCGTGGGCCGTGCGGACTTCCGAGGCGTCCTTGTGCAGCAGACGGAAGGTGTCCACCAGCGGCAGCGGGTTCTTAGACAGGCCGTTGCTCGCCGCGTCCAGTTGCTGTTCGCCCTGGAGATAGTGTACCACCGGATTGTTCTCGCCGGAGTTGAAATCGCCCGTGAGGACGACCGCGTCCGGGTGCTTGCGGCTGCTCAGCCGCGACATGATGAGAGCAATCCCCTTTTCGCGCGCAGGCTGAGAGACATGGTCCAGGTGCGTGTTGAACATGTAGAAGGGTCTGCCGGATTTCGGCAGGAACCGGGCCCACGTGCACACGCGCGTGCAGGCGTTGCCCCAGGTGATCGAGCCGGGGACCTCGGGCGTATCCGACAGCCAGAACGTCCCGGAGTCGTTCACGTCGAGGCGGTCTTTGCGGTAGAGAATGGCGGAGTACTCGCCCTTGGTCTTGCCGTCCTCCCGGCCCACGCCGATCTCGCCATACTCCGGCAGGGCCGCCCGGATATCGTTGATCTGCACGCGAAGGGCCTCCTGAAGCCCGACAAGGTCCGGGTCCTGCCGTCGCACCACCTCGCAGGCCAGGTCCTTGCGCTTGTCCCAGTTGTTCTCGCCGTCGTCGGCGGCCCCATAGCGGATGTTGAAGCTCATCACGACCAGGTCCGCCTTGGCCTGCAACGGTTCGTGGGAAGCCGCTGCGCACGCCGGCAAACTCAAGTTCAACGTCAACAGCAACGCAAGGACAAATGCTCTGATAAGTCGCACCGGGGACATCGATACCTCCAATTCCGAATGATGTTGCGGAGACGGCGTCAGACTCCAAGGCTTGCTTTCTTTTGCTCCTGCGAGAGGGATTCGTTCAATGAGCCGGAACGGAATCCCTGCAAGTCTACCGTCACAAATTGAAAACCCAACGATTTCAATTTCTCAACCACCTTCGAGCGGACCGGCTCGACTGTGAGCTTGGGGACATCTTGCGCCCGAACCTCGATACGGGCGATGGTATCATGGTGGCGGACCCGGAACTCGACAAGACCCAGCGATCGCAAGAAGCCTTCCGCCTGGTCGATCTGCCGGAGCCTTTGCTCGGTGATCTCCAGGCCGTAAGGAATCCGCGAAGCCAGGCACGGCGAGGCCGGCTGATCGGCGGTTGGCAGACCCACCTGCCGGCTCAATTGCCGAATGTCCTCTTTCGTCAACTCCGCCTCCGCCAGCGGCAAGCGGATGCCAAACGCCTTCATGGCCCGGTTTCCGGGCCGAAAGTCGTCCAGATCGTCCCGGTTGGTCCCAAAGACCACGTGCTCGATCCCTCGCTGCTGCGCGACATCCAGGAGTCTGTGGCACAGTCGCGACTTGCAGTGAAAACATCGGTCGGGGTTGTTGGCCGTAAAGCTCGGGTCCTTCATCTCGCCCGCCTCGACGGTCATCAACTCGACGCCAATGCTCTGGGCCATCCGGGAGGCTCTCTCCAGGATATTACCGGGCTCGGCGGGACCGACGCTCGTACACGCCAGCACGTTCTCGGCCCCCAGCGTATCCACCGCCGCCTTGAGCAGAAACGTGCTATCCACCCCGCCGGAATAGGCCACAACCACCCGGCCAAGGTCTCTCAGCATCTTCTGCAACAATTCATGTCTGTCTCTTAGAGTCATGCACAGTCCTACGCATCCGCCTCCGCCATTGCTCGGCTCAAAAGCTCCTCCAAGCCAAGTTTTCTCGCCGAGTCGGTCAAATACTCGAAGTCCAGTGACTTCCCTTGCACCGCCAGCACCCCCAGAACATCGTTCCACTGCCGTTCCGATGTGCCGCCGGTCGCGCTGAACCATCGCAACTTCAACAGGATAATGTCCTCCGGAGAAACGATATAGAGGTCTCTGCGACTGGTGTCACTCAGTCTCGCCTTCTTGCGGCGTACCAGCAATCGTTGCTCGAATTCGCCTGGCCCTTGGACAAAGATGTCGATCTTGAACGCGGTCTCGAAGTGGATGACGTTGAAGCTGCCATGAGACCTCAAGGCCTCCTCCATAGCTTCCCTGCCGACGTAGAACGCCTCTTTGAGCAGATCAAAGAGCTTGTCCGCAACTGATGAAAAGGGCTGTACCGTGATATCTGCGTCCCTCGTGAATCGTACAATGCCGTATAGCGCACTTGCGACGGAACCGCCAATCGCGTAACGGATGCCCAAACTGTCGAGCACGTCAGCAAACCGCTCTATGACCTCTTCATTCTCACGCTTCTCGTTCATGGGCGGACATCCCATATACCTTCTCAAAAAGCTCCCGACCGAGATGCTGTTGCGCCCAGAGCCGCCAAAGCTGGTCCTTGCTCGCATTCGGATGGCGCATCTTAAGTCCGGCCATCGCCAATTGCCTGCCCATCTCGTACGTGTCGAAAATAAGCTGAAACTTGCGAGCAGGCGACATCCGCCGATAGAGGTCATGGAGCACCCGCCGGGCCTCCGGCGATGTATCGCTCTTCACATGATTCGGTCGTGGCTCTGTCATCGACTACCCAGCCCATCTATCATATCCATCGCGAGAAACCGGCGTCCTTAGGATACTGCAAAATGCCCCTTTGTGATAGATCAAAGTGCGTGCCTTACAGCCGGAGGTGCACGACCAGGCGGATGAATCGCGTTTGTCGCATGGGGGCTTCCAGCAGGGGCATCGGAGAACAGATGGTCAATGCCTCAGACCCTCTCGGGCACGATGAGCACATCGATTCCGCGAAGCCCTTGCGCCTTGCGTCTCGCTACTTCGCCGAATCTCTCTATCCGGAGGCGAACGTGTTTCCCAAAGGCCAAACGCTTCCACCGCGGTCCTGCTGTTCTGGGAATCGGCAAATGCAGACGGTTTCATCGCTTGGTTCTGGTGGGGATTTCCTGCGGAGTGCTCGGTGCTTCGTTCGATTCCATAGACGCCTCTCCCCTGACAACGAAGATGGTGTGCACGGCACACCACTACCGATAAAAAGAGCCGATGGTGGGACTTGAACCTACAACCCCGGCTTTACGAAAGCCGTGCTCTACCATTGAGCTACATCGGCGAACCTACTGCTATCCTACCGGCCGGCGGCAGCTTTGTAAAGCGCCCGGCCAGCCAAAAATCGCATCAGAAAGCTATTATCGGCCCGGAACGTGGTTCACTTGACTGCCCCGACCCGATTATTCCCCGCCGAGGGCCTCGATATCCGCGGCGTCCTTCATTTGAACAACTCGAGCAACTCTCTGAAGTCGGTGCAGATCTCCATAGACCTCGCGTCTGAGTTCCTCAACCGCCGCGAGGCATTCCGCCGGCGAACGGCTCAGCCAGTATTCCAGGTTCTGCTTGACCTCCCAATAACGGTCCAGGTGGTGGATCTGCACGACCCTGCGAATCATGGTCTCTCACGTTCCAGCCGATCCGCATCCAACCGGTCTTTGTCTCGGCCCGTCGCTCGCTTGTTTCGGATTAGGTCGCCCAAAGACAAGGTCGGAATGGGCAGTCCCTCGATCTCGACGATCTGACATTGCCGATAGGCTTCGTCGAACTCGATACCACTGATTGTAGTAATGATGTCGATCCGGCGGGGTGCGACACCGATTTGAAAAACGACGCCCCGCGTGACGAACGTGGCCTCGTCGATCTCATGGAGCGGAGCACCGAATGTCGCCATCGAACGATAGGCCCTCGCGGAATTCTCGACCGAGGGCTCCACCCAGATGTCGATGTCGCCCGTGGCACGAGGGTATCCATGCGCCCCCATCGCATAGGCGCCGACCAGAAGGAACTTAACTCCGTGGTCTAACAAGACTTGCAACATGTCTTTGTAGTCGCTGTTGAGCACAGTCTTGTCCCCGCAAAGACCACACTTCGGCGGTTAGTTCCCAGATCATACCCACACGCTCGGCGGGCGACGCCTCCACGAAGCCGTCGTCCTCGTCAGTCAGTTCCCTCAGCCGGGCCTTGTCTCTCTGAAGCTTGATCATATCCCGATTATACCCCAGCCCAGCCTCCGGCCGGAACCAAAATCTACTCACACAAAGGCACCGAGCCACGAAGGGAAGACCATATCCGTGTATTCCACGCTTCGTGATCTCGTAAAACAGCAGTCGCGTTTCTATTTTGCAGCCCAATTCTTCTGAACAAGAATCCATTTCTTGGCCGAGAGAAACGAACGGATGGGCGAAGAAGACTTGCGTACAGCGCAAAAATCTGTTTTCATTACTGTCATTATGACACTATATGATGATTGATTATGACAGACTACCTGCCTCGTGAAATTGCGCATCGACTGGAGCAAGCCCTGCGGCAGTTGCCCGTCGTGGTGCTGTTCGGGCTGCGGCAGACCGGCAAGAGCACATTGCTCCAGCGAGAGGAATCCCTGGCCGCAGGCCGGACCTACCGCACGCTGGACGATTTTGCCACCCTGGCCGCCGCTCGGGCGAACCCCGAATCGCTGCTGACGGACGCTGCCATTCTTGACGAGGTGCAGCGCTGCCCTGAACTACTGCTGGCACTCAAGAAGGCCGTGGATGAGCAGCGTCGCCCAGGTCGCTTTATCCTCTCCGGATCGGCGAACCTGGCCTTGCTCAGCCGCGTGTCCGAGACCCTGGCCGGACGCGCTGCCTACTTTACGCTGCATCCCATGACCCGCCGTGAGGCGCGCGGCAGGACGAGCCAACTGCCGTTCCTCACCGAGTTCATCCGCACGCAGACGTTGCCACGCGTCGCCGCCGAGCCGGTGACGGACCAGGAAGTGCTCGCAGGCGGGTTGCCACCGGCCTGCCTGGGACCGGCGGATGCCGTGGCCCAGTGGTTTCGAGGTTATGTGCAGACATACGTGGAACGGGACGTGCGTCAGTTGTCACAGATCACCGATCTGGTGGCCTTTCGCACGCTGGCGCAACTGGCCGCCTTGCGCACCGGTCAGGTGCTCGTCATCAGCACACTCGCCCGAGACGCCAAGCTCAGTGCGGCCACGGCGGGGCGTTACCTCAATCTGCTGGAAGCTTCGTTTCTGATCCGCCGCCTGCCGCCGTTTCTCAAGAACCGCAGTCTGCGCCTGATCAAGTCGCCCAAGCTGTACGTCACGGATAGCGGGCTGGCGGCGTATCTGGCGGGAGTGGACGATCTCGAACCCGGGCGCGATGACCTGCTGCGAGGCGCGTTGTACGAGACCTATGTGGCGCAGAATCTGGCTGCCTTGCTCGAAGCCCACTTGCCGGATGCGCAGCTCGCCTACTGGCATGAGCAGGGCCGCCACGAAGTGGACTTCGTGATTGAGGCCGGCCGCAAAGTGTCCGCCGTGGAGGTCAAGGCGGCCACGCGTTGGAGTGAAAGCGATCTCGCCGGCCTGCGTGCGTTCGTCGATAGAACGCCCGCGTGTACTGCCGCCGTGCTCGCCTACAACGGTCGCGAAGCGGTTCAACTGGATGACAGGCTCTTCGCCATCCCGCTGGGCCATCTGCTGGGGTGATATGACATGAAAGACCAAAACCCGAACCCCCCTGCTCCCTTGCCGGAGGATGAAGGCTCGATTGTCCCCACCGGCCAGGGAGAGATTCTCCTGTATCAAACCGAGGACGGTCGGACACGCGTGGAATGCCGTTTCCAGGACGAGACGATCTGGCTGAGCCAGGCCATGATCGCCGAGCTTTACCAGAAAGATGTACGGACCGTAAACGAGCACCTCAAAGGCATTTACAGCGAGGGAGAGCTATCCCCAGAGGCAACTATCCGGAAATTCCGGATAGTTCGCCGCGAGGGCAGCCGAGACGTAGCCCGGCAGATCGAGCACTACAGCCTGGACGCGATTCTGGCGGTCGGTTACCGCGTGCGAAGCCAGCGGGGAACCCAGTTCCGCCGGTGGGCGACGGAGCGGCTGCGGGAGTATCTGGTCAAGGGCTTTGTCCTGGACGATGAGCGGCTGAAGAACCCGCCGGCACTGGGCTTGGGCGTGCCGGACTACTTCGATGAGATGCTGGAACGTATCCGCGACATCCGGGCCAGCAAGAAGCGGATGTACCTACGGGTGAGGGAGATCTTCGCGATGGCAGCCGATTACGAGCCGTCATCCGAGCAGACGACGCTGTTCTTCCGCGTCATCCAGAACAAGCTGCACTTCGCCGCCACCGGCATGACGGCGGCGGAACTGATCGAGAGCCGGGCCGACCACACCTTGCCCAACATGGGATTGACATCGTGGAAATCGGACGAGGTTCGCAAAACCGACGTGACGATTGCCAAGAACTACCGGATCGCCGAGGAAATCGACGAACTGAATCGGATTGTCGTGATGTGGCTGGACTTCGCCGAAGACCAGGCCCGCCGTCGCAAGCAGGTGTTCATGAAGGACTGGGAACAACGGCTGAACGAGTTCCTGCAATTCAACGAACGCAACGTGCTCACTCACGCGGGCAGCATCAACAGGGCAGATGCCGATGCGTTCGCACAAGACCAGTATGACCGCTTCGCCGGGCGTCACTGGTTCTTCAAGGAAGCCCAAGGCGAGCAGGACGCGATCAAGGCCTTGGAAGACGTAGCCAAGCACCTGCCTGCCCGAACCAAGAAGGGCGAAAAGGAAAGGCGACACGAAGCCATAAGGACTCAACACAGTCTCGGCCTGGACCGCCAAGGACGCAACAGTGTCCGGTACGAACGATAGGTTATAGTGCCGCTTTGCGCTTCAGCCGCCAGCCAGCGACGCTCAGGCCCAGGACGCCCAGCAACACCGCGCCGGGAACCGGCACAGGATCAGGAAATGGCACGGGATCCCCCAGCGTCACCCGCCAAGCTTCCGTACAGCCGCTGGGATCTATGCCTGTGCCTGCGATGGTGAGCCCGTCCGGGCTGATGGCGCCTGCCCAAAACAGCCGCCAACCCGTCAGGTCCAAGCCGTAATCGGTCGTGAGTACGCTCTGGAGAGAACGCATCCCGTTGACCTCGTCCCAGATGAGGGCCTCAGAACCTGACGCAGAATACCCCCTTCCGACGACCACCGAGCCGTCGCCCGATACGCCGGTGGCGTAAGACTCGAAGCAGCCGGCCAAGTCCCCCAAGGCCACCATCCCGCCAGCTTGGGTCCACCGAAAAGCCTTGTCACCTGAGTCAGTGCCGGCCCATCCAACGACCACCGAGCCGTCGCCCGATACGCCGGCGGCGAAAGAGGAGTAGCCACGGTCGGGCACGAAGTTCCCCAAGCCGACCATCCCGCCAGCTTGGGTCCACCGAAAAGCCTTGTCACCTGAGTCAGTGCCGGCCCATCCGACGACCACCGAGCCATCGCCCGATATGCCATAGGCGTCGGAGTAGCCGGTACCGCCGGGCAGGTGACCCAGCCCCTGGAAAGTCGCCATCTCCGCGAATGCGGGGGCTCCGCACAACAGAGCCGCCAGGATTACCCCCCCCCGACAAATAGCCCATAGGGGGGTATCCACTTGACGCAAGTGCTTCCTATTATGTAGTGTGCCTCGCTGTGAGCGCCCGAGCACATCGGGTTCGAGAAAGGCCTACAAACGCAACAGGGCTGTTCCTTCCGACACTCGCGATCGGGCCCACGTCAGCATGTCAGGCGTTCACCGCGTCGCCGCCTTCGTCAAACGCTGGCTTTTTGCCATGTATCAGGGGGCAGTCAGGCTAAAGCATCCTGCGTATTACCTCAATGAATACACGTTGCGTTTCAACCGTCGCACGTCTCGGTCACGAGGTATGCTGTTCTGTCGTCTTATGCAACAGGCCGTCTTGACATCGCCATCGCCATACCGACAGATCGTTGAGAGAAAGCACAATACATAGGGGGTACTTGCGTCAAGTGGATACCCCCTTTAGCCCATTTTGACAATTCGTCTTGCTCATGATCCCGATCCTCCAATCCAAAATGTCTCTTTCCGAACGATTTGCTCGCCGACAACGTGCCGGCGCGCACTATCTACACGCAATGATGCAAGTCGATCCGTCGACTATCCCTCTGTAGAAGATCAAAGAGCCATCCTGGGAAAACCTCCCCTCCCGATTTCCTGTATCTGCATGGCCCGGCCTTCGCACTGGGGATGAGGACTTGTAGCCTCCAATCCTGGCGCCCTGTACGTTCCTCCTTGTAACCTGCCACCACCCCTATGTTGCCCATCCTAACGAGGCGGGGATGGTTATCAAGAGAAATGACGGAATTCCTGGGATTTTATTGGACTGCCGGCGAGTTACGATTGGACGTGCGTATGCGCTCTTCGTAGGTCGTGCATCCCCGCACGACTACATCTTATTGCGGGCGCAGTGCGGCAATCTGAGGCGAGCGGGGACGCTCGCCCTACGAGGACCACAAGAGTCGTTTGTGTACCCTTAATCGAACCACTCGTCGGCGGGATCGAAGGGCGGGATGCAGATGTTAACGATGCGGAGCTGTCCGACCGACCGGTGGCGGCAGAGAGGCTTGATCAGGATCGTGCTGAAGGGGCGAATGGGAACCATTCCGCCGTCGAGCTCTATATGGCCCTCGCCTTCAAGGACCAGATAGATCTCCGTACTACTACTTGTTCAAATCTTGTTTTCTTACGCAGATTTGGGATCGAGCGAAACGCAACTCCTTAAAAGACAAATACTTGGTTCTCACACGAAGCCACGAAGATCACGAAGTATGGAATACCCGGATATGATCTCTTCTTTGTGGCTTTGTGCCTTTGTGTGAGCCCATCTTTTGGTTGCGGCCGAAGGCCGCGCTGGGTGGTCTTTGTGGTAATGGACCTTCGAGTCCTGCTGGATGTCCACGATGTGAACCGTGGCGGTGGAATTGTCCGGCTGGGCGAACGCCCGCCGGGCGAACCCGCACGGGCATTTCACCGGGTCAATATCGTCGAAGCGGTCTATCATGTAATTGGCCATGTTGACTCCCGGCATAGTCGTGTGGGGCCCCCGCCGTGGCGAGGGCATCTTGCCCTTGCACTCCGGCCGGGACGGACGCCTCGTGGCTTGGCGAGGCAAGGCCAAGATGGCCTCGCGACGCAAGGGCGGGACGCCCTCGCCACGGCGGCTGTGCTACAGGATTCCAACCCTCCCAGCTTTCGCAGGTTGAAATCGCATCATGGATCGCGTATATTTGCCGAAACGTTCGCTTTGTGGCAAGGACAGATAACTCTGACCGCAGATGGCGCAGATTTTCGCAGATTCAAGAAGGGAAAAGTAGAAGTGAGAAAGTAAGAAGGAAGGAAGCCCAACGCTCTCAGTTGTCTCTCCCTTCTCCCACTTGCCTTTTGCCCTTTGCCTTCTCTTTGAGAATCTGCGTGAATCGGCGAAATCTGCGGATAACTGGTTTTGGTTGCGGCCGGAGGACGGGCTGCGACTCTCCGCGTCCTCTGCGGTTGAACAACTGAGAAAGGATACAACAAATGAAGAACATGTTTGACGTTTCCGGCAAAGTGATCGCGATCACCGGCGGCGGCGGCGTTCTGTGCGGCACGATGGCCAAGGCCCTCGGCGAAGGCGGCGCCAAGGTGGCGGTCCTGGACCTGATCGAGGTCGCGGCGGCCCAGGTCGCCCATGAGATCCGCTCGGCGGGCGGCACGGCCATCCCCGTCCAGTGCAACGTGCTGGACAAGGCCAGTATCGAGCAGGCCAAGGACAAGGTGATCGCCGAGTTCGGCCGGGTCGATGCTCTGATCAACGGCGCCGGCGGCAACAAGAAGGAAGCGACCACGTCGCCCGAGGTGCCGTTCTTCGATCTGCCGGCCGAGGCGATCCGGTTCGTCTTCGACCTGAACTTCCTGGGCACGCTACTGCCTTCGCAGGTCTTCGGCAAGCAAATGGTCCACAGCGGCTCCGGTGTGATCCTGAACATCTCCAGCATGAACGCGCTGCGGCCCCTGACGAGAATCGCGGCGTATTCCGCCGCCAAGGCGGCCGTGAGCAACTTCACCCAGTGGCTGGCCGTGCACGTCTGCCAGAACTACTCGAAGGAGATCCGCGTCAACGCCATCGCCCCGGGCTTCTTCCTGACCGAGCAGAACCGCTTCCTCCTGACGGATGAGAAGACCGGCAACCTGACGCCGCGCGGCAAGACGATTACAGAACATACGCCGATGGGGCGGTTCGGCCAGGCACAAGAGCTGGTCGGCACCGTGATCTGGCTGCTCAGTGACGCCGCGAAGTTCGTCACGGGCGTGGTTGTCCCGGTGGACGGCGGCTTCTCGGCGTTCAGCGGCGTATGACGGCCACCGATCCGGCACAACCTTTGAAGGGATTCAAACCCGCCAGCGAGTTCTTCATCGGCATCGACTCGGACGGCTGCGCGTTCGATACGATGGGGATCAAGCACCGGGAGTGCTTCTGCCCGTGGATGATCGGGCACTTCGGCCTCCAACCGGTGGCGCGGGCGGCCCGCGAGTGCAAGGACTTCGCGGACCTGTTCTCCAAGACCCGCGGGGCCAACCGGCACAAGACCCTCCAGCGCATCCTCGCCGAGCTGCTGCCGGCCCACCCGATGGTCAAGGCCCGCAAGTTCAAAGTCCCCCAGTTCCCTAGCTACTTTGCCTGGGTGGACGACCCCAACAGCGTGCTCAGCAATGAGGGGTTGAAGCGGGCCATTGCCAAGGCGGACGGCGCGGCCAAGAAGGAGTTGGAGGCGGTCCTGGCCTGGAACGAGCGGGTCGACTGGGCCGTCCAGAAGATCGTCAAGGGCATCCCCCCCTTTCCCCTCGTGCGGGAGAGCCTCCAAAAGATGCAGGGCCGGGCCGATGTCATCGTGGTTTCCGCCACGCCCGGCGAGACCCTCGCACGGGAGTGGAACGAACATGACCTCGCTCAGTACGTAGCCCTGATAGCAGGCCAGGAGATGGGGACGAAGGCCCAGCATCTTCAGTACGCGACGAAAGGCAGGTACCAGGAGAACCATGTCCTGATGGTCGGTGACGCGATGGACGACCTGAAGGCGGCCAGGGCCAGTAACACCCTGTTCTTCCCCGTCAATCCTAGCGGCGAGGACGAATCGTGGCGGAGATTCCACAATGAGGCCCTCGAACGGTTCTTCCGGGGCCAGTACGCCGGGGCCTACGAGAAGAAGCTGATTGATGAGTTCGACCGCCGCCTGCCGGAGAAGCCGCCGTGGAGCAAATAAGAAAGTACGAAATTCGAAGCTCGAAATCCGAAACAAATCCAAAATCCGAATGACCTAAACACGTTAGCATGCCATAGGCGGGAGGCGTCTTCGGCCTCCGGCTTACAGCCTCTTCAGGTGACAGACACATGATCATCGAACGACAAAATAGAGAAGGTGCCGTGGATTATCGCCAGGCGAGTGAGGCCGTGGGCGAGTTCTTCGCACGAAACGACTATAGGGGCAAGCGAGTCCTGGTGATTATTCCGGACAACACGCGCTCCGGCCCGATCGGCGAGGTCTTCAAGCTGCTCTATGAGCGGTTGAAGCCGCAAGCCAAGGCGGTCGATTGCTTAGTCGCCCTCGGCACGCACCAGCCGCTGACCGAGCGCCAGATCTGCAAGCGGCTCTCCATGCCCTTGAGCGAGCGCCACGGCAAGTACGCCTCGGTGCAGTTCTTCAACCACGAGTGGAACAAGCCCGAGACCTTCGCCTCCATCGGCAAGATCAGCGCCGATGAGATCGCGGAAATCAGCGGCGGCCTCTTCCGCGAAGAAGTGGACGTCCGGCTCAATAAGCTGATCTTCGACTACGACGCGTTCCTGATCCTCGGCCCGGTCTTCCCGCACGAGGTCGTCGGCTTCTCCGGCGGGCACAAGTACCTCTTCCCCGGCATCGCGGGCGACGAGATCATCAATTTCTTCCACTGGCTGGGCGCCATCATCACCAACCCGGTCATCAACGGCTGCAAGTGGACCCCGACCCGTAAGGTGGTCGAGAAGGCCGCCTCGCTGATCGACCTCCCGCACGCCCTGGTCGCCATCGTGGCGGTCGAGGGCAAGCTCAAGGGCCTGTTCCTCGGCGACTGCCTCGAAGCCTGGGAGAAGGCGGCGGACCTGTCCAACGAGGTCCACATCATCTACAAGGACCGGCCCTACCAGACGATCCTGGGCCTGTGCCCCCAGATGTACGACGACATCTGGACCGCCGGCAAGGTCATGTACAAACTCGAGCCCATCGTCGCCGACGGCGGCACGTTGATCATCTACGCCCCGCACATCAGCGAGGTCTCCTACACGCACGGCAAGGTCCTCGACCGCATCGGCTATCACACCCGCGACTACTTCCTCAAGCAGATGGACAAGTTCCAGGACGTCCCGCGCTCGTCGATGGCCCACTCGACGCACGTCCGGGGCATCGGCACCTTCGAAAACGGCGTGGAGAAGCCGCGAGTCAACGTGATCCTCGCAACCAGCATTCCGAAGGAGCGTTGCGATAGGATCAACCTGGGCTACCTGAACCCGGCCCAGATCAAGATCGCCGACTACGAGAACCGCGAGGACGAAGGGGTCCTGGTCGTCCCCCATGCCGGCGAAATCCTCCACCGGCTGCGAAATCGAGCACCCCTTGCGTCATGAGACTCGTGTGTGTTTGCTCCGTGCGAACAATCAGACGATCATCTTTGGCATGAAGACATCGGCTATCGAACGGATCGCGAAATTGTCTGTCATTCCGGCGATGAAGTCCAGAATTATGAGTTCATCTGGATCATCAAGCCCGTAGACATCCTTCATGTCGTCGTGCACGAAACGCCAGAGGATTCTGTACACTTCAGGCACTGACTTGTGGCCTTGAGGATCGGGGTATGTGTACGTGCGGAATCTCTGTTTGTCCCGAAGCTCTCCAAGAAGATCATCAAATAGATGTTGAATCCCTTTGCTGGCCTGCGTCTGGAATCCTTTTGCCTGCTCACTTGTGTATATATGCTGACGATCAAAAGTAATCGCTTGATAGAGCAACTCACCCAACTCGGGCGAGATGGCTATGTAGTCTCTGTCGAAACTGCTCGTAACCATGTCCTCAATGAATCTGCCTATGATTCGCCCGTTCGTCGTACCCAGTTCCTCCCTTAACTCATTGGGCACATCCTCCTTCTTGATAATCCCAGCCTCGATTGCATCCTCTATGTCCTTGCCTGCATAGGCGATTTTATCGATTAGGCGCACAACACAGCCTTCAAGAGTGGCGGGGTTACCAGCCTTCTCACGGAACTGACTGAATTTCGCATAATACAGTGACAAGTCACTCAAAAAAAAGACCGGGGTGCTCCAAGAACCCGAACAGGAGTTGTCCGTTCTGTTGCACACGCTCCATGCCATCCTCCACCGCTTGCCCCACCTCCCCGAGGTTGTCGACGGATTGGTTGGCTAACTCGTTG
>JAPLMX010000257.1 GCA_026386805.1 Phycisphaerae bacterium
AGCGGTGGAGGATGGCATGGAGCGTGTGCAACAGAACGGACAACTCCTGTTCGGGTTCTTGGAGCACACCGGTCTTTTTTTTGAGTGACTTGTCACTGTATTATGCGAAATTCAGTAATCTCACACGAAGCCACCAAAGCCTGCCCTGAGCGTAGTCGAATGGGATCACGAAGGGTGGAATACCCGGATACGATCTTCTCTTCGTGGCTTTGTGTCTTTGTGTGAGTTGATCTTGGTTCCGGCCGAAGGCCGGGCTGAGGAGTCTGGGTAATCTGTGGATGCTCTCAGACCTGTTCCTCCTTTCTCCTTGCCCGGCGTGGTGATCCCAGCCATAATGCCAGCCATGACCCGGAGGACCAGATGATGCGTCTACGAACGATCATGTCGATAATGCCGCTGTTGTGGATGGTCGCGCTAGTCGCGCCGGTTGGGGCGGCGAGCGAGACGGCGAACCCGAAGCCGCCGGACCCGCTGTCGGCGGGACCCTTCCCCGCCGGCGTGACGACCACGGTCTTCGTCGATGCAAACCGGACGGACAACTTCACCAAGCAGCCGCGCACGCTCGTTACGGAGATCTGGTACCCCGCGACGGACGAAGCGCGGCGAATGCCCAAGAACAAATACTCCGACTTCATTCCTGGCGGCGTCACTCCCGAAATCGAGGAGTTCGTCCAGAAGACGTACAAGATGAGCGCCGCCGAGGTGGACAAGCTCTACTGGAACGAAGCGCATCGAAACGCGCCGGTGCGCGAGGGGCGATTCCCACTGGTGGTCTTCTCGCACGGCAACGGCGGCTCCCGCCATCAGAACACCTTCTGGTGCGACTACCTGGCCAGTCACGGCTACATCATCGTCTCACCCGACCACACGGGCAACGCCCGCTGGACGATCATCGACGGCAAGCTCATCGCCTCTCAGCCTGGCGAGCGACTCAACTCCGCCAAAGACCGGCCGCTCGACGTGTGCTTCCTGCTCGACCAAATGATCCGCTGGGACAAAGGCGGCGATCCACGCTTCGCCGGCCATATCGATACGGACCATGCGGCCATCACCGGCATGTCCTTCGGCTCCTTCACCGCCCACTGGGCGGCGGATCGCGACGGGCGTTTCAAAGCGGTGATCGCCATGTCCGGCGCGCCGCTGTCCCACACGAACCTGACGGTCCCCTCGTTGCGCATGCTGGGCACGGAGGACCGCACGCTCGGCGTGATGGGCAACACCCTCATTCGCGCCAACCACGCCAAGCACACCGGCCCCTCGTTCCTGCTCGAATTGAAGAACGGCGGACACTATTCCTTCACCGACGTGTTCAAGGTCAACAAGAACTTCGGCGACGGCGTCGGCCCTGGCAAGCGGCGGGATACGAACGAGCCCTTCGAGTTCACCTCGATGGAGCTGACCTACCAGATCATCAACTCGTACAGCGTGGCGTTTCTCGGCTACTTCCTGAAGGGCCAGAGAGATTACGGTAGTTTCCTGAGCGAGAACCACTGGCCCGAGACCATGATCTGGGACGTGAAGAACGCCGCGGACAAACGCTGACCCGTCGCATCCTCTAATCCGCAGATTTCGCCGATTTGCGCAGATTACTGAATTTCGCATAATACAGTGACAAGTCACTCAAAAAAAAGACCGGTGTGCTCCAAGAACCCGAACAGGAGTTGTCCGTTCTGTTGCACACGCTCCATGCCATCCTCCACCGCTTGCCCCACCTCCCCGAGGTTG
>JAPLMX010000188.1 GCA_026386805.1 Phycisphaerae bacterium
AAAGCTATCGACGGTGATGTATTTCAAACCGGTGATTTCGGGCATGAAAAGGCTTTCACGAACGTTGATCTCGGTCAGTTCCCTGTTGGGATTTGCCTCGCCGAAGTTCGCCCAGATGCTTGTCACGTTCTCATCCACCTGGCAAAACCAGGTGTGCTCGGCCTTTATCAACTCCTGTGCTGTCTTTCTCTCGTAAAAGGCCTCGCCATTGAGATAGACGTCGCCGCGATGATGCCACTGGCCGTAATCGAGCCAGCCGCCGGAAACTTGCAGCGCGTAGGGATTGTAATCGCCGAAGAACAAGTTGAGCAGCTCGACCTTCCAAACGCCATCGGCTTCGGGCGTCCAGGAAGTGATGCGCTCGGAGCCTTTGACGAGGACTTCCGCTCCGGGCGCCGCTCGGTACGTAATGCGATTGCCCTCGCTCGTACTGCCGCGAGCGGGCTTGACCCATTCACGATACGTCCCGGCGTGAACGATCACCGTATCGCCGCCCTGCGCGAGGGAGGCGGCCTTGTTGATCGTCAGATAGGGCTGGTCGGCACTGCCGGAGGCCGAATCGCTTCCCGTCTTTGCGACGTGGATTTCGCGCGCGAACAGGTCCCCCTTCCCCAAAACCACGGCGATAAGCGCCACCGATAGCAGAGTCCATGTCCTCATGTCAATGCTCCTCTCAACAGCGATTCATCCTTCGACTTCATACCAAATGCGTCTGCCGGCCGGACACTCCATCATACCGCCGTATGGCATCCGATCTCAATAGTCCCCACCACTCGGCCCTTGCGGCCGACTGGCGTTCCAGGTAATCTCACATCGCTACCGCTCAACCGAGAACCGGATGAGCAAGACAATCTGTCCCAATTCGCACCGGTGCAGGGAGTCAATTATGTCAAAGAGAATCGTGTTTTCCGTTGTCCTGACCCTGGTCGCAAACGCCGTGGTATCCGCCGAGCCGATCAAGGCCCACCCCGCCAATCCGCACTATTTCCTGTACCAGGGTCGGCCCACCCTCCTGATTACGTCGGCCGAGCACTACGGCGCGGTCCTCAACAAGGATTTCGACTACGTGGCCTATTTCGACGCCCTCCAGGCGCACCAGCTCAATTACACGCGCATCTATCCCGGCGCGATGTTCGAGCCGGTGGGCAAGTTCATGCCCGGCAACACCCTGGGGCCTAAGCCCGAAAGCCTGATCGTTCCGTGGGCGAGGAGCGACACGCCCGGCTATCGGCTCGGCGGCAATCGCTTCGACCTGGACCGCTGGGACCCGGCGTATTTCACCCGGCTGAAGGACTTCGTGGCCCAGGCGGCCCAGCGCGGCATCATGGTCGAGGTCTGTTTCTTCAACTCCCAATACGAAGACACGTGGCCCCTCTCGCCTCATTACTGGGAGAACAACGTGCAAGGCGTCGGCAAGTGCGACTGGCGGGATGCCCAGACCCTCAGGCACCCCGACCTCGTCCGGCGCCAGGACGATTACGTCCGTAAGCTCACCCAGGAGGTCAACGCGTTCGACAACGTCATCCTCGAGATCTGCGACGAGCCCGGCCATATCGGGACCGGGTTCGATCCGGCCGGCCCGTGGGTCAGCCACCTGGCGGACGTGGTCCGGGACACCGAGCGCAACCTGCCCCGGAAGCACCTGCTCGGCCAGGAGGTGGACGGCCCGCTGGGCGGACCCATCGATTTCGCGGCCGACCCGCGCTTCTCCGTCGTCGTCGGCCAATACATCTGGGGCGAGGACCAGGGCGAAATGGGCGGCATGAAGGGCCTCGATTACAAATACAAGGACAACAAGCCCATCGAGCTCAACGAGACCGCCTACTATCCGCTCTGGTACAAAGGCGACAAGGTCGCCGACTCGCGCGTCGAGGCCTGGGAGTTCATCGTCGGGGGCGGCGCCGGCTTCAACCAACTGAACGGCCTCTTCACGGCCCAGGACCCGACAGGAAAATCGCCGGACAACGACCAGATGCTGCGGGCGCTTACGAGCCTGAAACAGTTCGTCTGCCGCTTCGATTTCATCAAGATGGCCCCCGACAAGGGTTTTCTGGTGAGCGGCGTGAGCTCGCCTCAGTATCACAGAGCAATCAGCGAGCCGGGAAAGCAGTACGCGTTGTACATCCACCACAGCAGCGAGAAGATCGGCGCCGCTTATACCGTCGTGCCGGGGGAGTACCGCGAGGACCTGGTGGTCACTCTGCCGGCGGGTCACTACCGGGCGGACTGGGTCGATCCGGCCACCAGCTTGATCCTGGCCACCGTGGACATCATTCACGAGGGAGGCCAGCGCACGCTGACGACCCCCACGTACAAGGTGGATATCGCGCTGCGAGTGAAGAGTCTCTGAATTGAGAAGGAGGTTCGGTATGAGACGAGTCACGCCAATGCTGATTCTGATCGTGGTGACGGGTGCCGTGGCTTGGGCGCAGGCGGCGGACGATTCGAAACCGGCGGTATCGAATCTGCCGGGAGCGGAGTATCCCCGGGTCCACTCGGATTTGCGGGTCACGTTCCGTGTCAGCGCGCCCAACGCCAAGAAGGTCCAAGTCGTCCCCGGCGGCAGCGACAACGGGCTGGGGCAAGGCCCTTTCGACATGCAGCGGGACGACAAGGGCGTCTGGACCGTGACCATCCCGCCCGCCGTGCCGGGATTCCATTACTATTGGCTGCTCGTCGATGGTTTCGCCTGCAACGATCCGGCTACGCAGACCTACTTCGGCTGGAACAAAGAGTGCAGCGGCATCGACGTGCCGGATAAGACGCTCGACTTCTACGACCTCAAGAACGTGCTGCACGGGGAGGTCCGCGCCCACTGGTACTACTCCAAAAGAACAGCTATGTGGCGGCGGGCGATGGTCTACACGCCGCCCGACTACGATAAGAACGCCCAAGGGCGCTACCCCGTTCTCTACCTACAACACGGTAGGGGAGAGAACGAGCGCGGCTGGACCGCGCAGGGCCGGGCCAACTTCATCCTCGACAACCTGATCGCCCAGAAGAAGGCCCAGCCGATGATCGTCGTCATGGAAAATGGCATGGTGGCCCCGAGAGCCGGCGGCTGCCCGGCGGCTGCCAAGCCCGGCGCGAATACCCGCCGAAATGAGGCATTCGGCGAGCTGGTGGTCAACGACTTGATCCCGATCGTGGACGCGAACTACCGCACAATCCCGGACAGAACTCACCGGGCCATCGCCGGGCTGTCGATGGGGGCGGGCCAGGCCATGCAAATCGGCCTCGGCAACTTGGACAAGTTCGCCTACGTCGGCTCCTTCAGCGGCGTGGGCACAGCCGGCTCGGATTTTAGCACATTCGAGCCCAAGCCACTGCTGATCTGGATGGGCGCCGGCAGCGCCGAGTCCAGCCGCATGACCTCCGGAAAGGCGACGGTCGAAGCGATAACCAAGGCCGGCATCCCGGCCGTTTGGTTCGAAGCGCCCGGCACGTCCCACGAGTGGCAAACGTGGCGCAAGTGCCTGTATGACCTTGCCCCACGGCTCTTCCAGAAATGACCAAGAGAGGACATAGATGAGAATCGAAGCAACGCGCCGAAGCCTGTTCAGAAACTTGGCCGGTGCCGGACTGCTGTTGACGGCGGGCCGATCCGCCTGGGGACAGGACCAGAGTCCGTCGGCTACCGCCCCAGTTGAGCGGGAGCGGAAAGTCCCGCGCATGAAAATCGTCAAGGTCGAGCCGATCCTGACCGGCGGCGACGTCTTCGTCCGCATTGAGACCGACACCGGCATCGTAGGCTACGGCGACGCGACGAACTCGTTTCTTCCCTATTCCGTCGAGGGGATGCTCAAGGACGTGGTCCCGTACCTGATCGGCGAGGACCCCGAGCGTATCGAATATCTCTGGCAGGCCTGTTTCCGGCGTCGATTCTATCGCGGCGGCCCCTCGACCGGGGCGGCCCTGGCGGGCATCGACCAGGCTCTGTGGGACATCAAGGGCAAGGCTTACGGCGTGCCGGTCTACCAACTGCTGGGCGGCCTGGCCCGAACCAAGGTTCGTGTCTACGGGCACGTGACGGGCAACACCGCCGAGGAAGCCGCCCGCCAGGCGAAGCAGCGCGTCACCAAGGGCATCACGGCCATCCGCTTCCGCGCGTTCCACAGTTACGACGCTCAGGACCTTCACGAACACAAACTCGCCGTGCGACAGCAGATCGAATACCTCGCGGCGATTCGAGAAGCCGTCGGCGACGACATCGACCTGATCCTCGAATGCCACGGCCGGTACGATCCCGAATGGGCGATCAAGCTGGCCGAGCAAGCGAAGCCTTACCGGCCCTTCCTGATCGAGGACCCCATTCGTGCCGAGAACCCGGAGGCTCTCGCGCAGGTCCGAGCGCACACGGACCTCCCTCTGGCCACCGGCGAACGTTACCACAACAAGTGGGACTTCCGCGAAATCATCGTACACCAGTACGTCAACTACGTTCGCCCAGACGTCAGCCACTGCGGCGGGATCAGCGAGATGAAGAAGATCGCCGCGATGGCCGAGACCTACTACATCGATTTGATTCCGCACAACAACGCGGGCCCGCTCGGCTCGGCGGCGACCCTGCACGCGGCCCTGGCGATCCCGAACGTCACGATGATCGAGGCTCCGTGGGTCAACGGCGACAGCGAAGGCGACGTGGTCAAGCCCTATCCGACAGTGGAGAAGGGATTCGCCCTGCCCTTGGAGGAGCCAGGCTTGGGCATCACGTTCGATGAGAAGCTGGCCAGGGCCAAACCCTTTCGAAAGCCGGGCCTCCAGCCGCGTTTGAACGACCCCGACGGCTCCGTCCGGGACTTCTGACAATCGGCCTGTTGAGTTGATCTCGCGGGGCCCGGAGACTACAATCGGCCGTCACAGAAGGATCGTCACGACGGACACGAATGAAAACAGCACTCGCCAACTCAGCCGCGAGCTTGGCTTGATCACCGCCATCGCTTGTGGCGTAGGCTCAGTCATTGGCTCGGGCATCTTCAAGAAACCCGGCCTCATGGCCACCCAGCTTGGCTCGCCGGGGCTGCTCATCCTCGTCTGGATCGTCGCCGGCTTCACGACCCTCTTCGGGGCGCTCTCGATCGCCGAGATCTCGGGCATGTTCCGTGACCCCGGCGGCCAGTATGTCTACTTCAACAAAGGCTACAATCGCTTCGTCGGCTACCTCTACGGCTGGGCGACATTCATCGTCATTCAGACCGGCTCCATCGCCTCCATCGCTTATGTCTTCGCGGATTCGCTGGGCTACTTCGTTGCGTTCCCGAGACTGCCGGCGGCCTGGGAACAGTGGTGTATCCACATCCCCCTCATCGGCGCGATGACGCCCTTCAAGTTCCTCGGCCTCAAGCTCACGACGGTCGGTCTGATCGCCTTTCTCACCACGATCAACTATCTCGGCGTCAAGCTCGGCAGCACCATCGTGGTCATTTTCTCGACGCTCAAAGTCGCCATCATCGTGGCCATCGTCGTGCTGGTCTGCACCTTGGGGCACGGCAGTCTCGCGAACCTCACGCAGTCCGCAACCGGCCTCGGCACCGGCGAGGCCGGATCGTCTTCGGTCTTTCTGATGGTCATCATGGCCATGGCCGGGGCGTTCTGGGCCTACGACGGCTGGATCAACGTCACCTACATGTCCGGCGAGATCAAGAACGTCCAGCGCACCTTGCCCCGGGCGATGGCCATCGCGGTCTCCACCGTCGTCGGCATCTACGTCCTGGTGAACCTCGCCTACATCTATATTGTCCCGGTCGCCGAGATGGCCCGCAAGTACAAGGAGGCCCAGGCGACGGGCGGAAGCTACATTGTCGCCATCGACGTGGCCGGCAGCTTCCTCGGCAAGTGGGGCGGGGCCGCGATCGCCATCGCCATCATGATCTCCACCTTCGGCGCCGTCAACGGCACGACGATGATGTCGGCCCGGATCTATTTCGCGATGGCCCGCGAGAGGCTCTTTTTCCGCAAGGTTGGCGAAGTCCACCCCCGCTTCCACACGCCGGGCAACTCCCTCCTGCTCCAGGGAACCTGGGCCTCGGTCCTCGTCCTGAGCGGCACGTTCGACCAGCTCACGGACATGCTCATCTTCGTCACCTGGATCTTCTACGCCCTGGCGGCGGCCAGCGTCTTCACCCTCCGCAAGCGCATGCCCGACGCCCCCCGGCCCTATAGGGTCTGGGGCTACCCGGCGACGACCATCCTCTTCATCGCCTTCGCCTCGATCTACATCGTTTTTACGCTCTACACGGACATCCTGAACTACCGCAGCGGCACGTCCCCGCTGATCAACTCCCTGATGGGCCTGGTCTGGGTAGCCCTCGGCATCCCCGGCTACCTGTGGTGGAGCCTCACCAGCAAACCCGAGCCCCGGCCGTGCCCAACCCCATCAGAAGTGCTGTGACCTCCTGCGCGATTGGCATGGATCTCGCCAAGGCATAGACTCTGTCACCCTGAGCCAAAGCCGAAGAGCCTGTCCTGAGCCTGCCGAAGGAATCTGGCCGCCGAATTGGAGGTTTCTCTCATTCGCAGCCCAGATCCTTCGGCTTCGCCTCAGGATGACAGAATCCGTACCGCGCACGAATTTTTCCGAATCCGTATAAGTCCAGGCTTTAGGTGGCACGGCCAAACTCGTTTGACCGTGCTCGTTGTGACATGCGCAGGCAGATACGCTCAAAGCCGGCTATGGCTTGGCCGCTGGCGGGGCTTTGATGTAGCGATCGGCGAAGGTCAGGAACGTCGGCCAGTTCGGTCCCGGCGTGTGGCCGCTGCTGTGCTGGCGGAAGGCCACGTCCCCGTCGATCAGCGCCGTCTCTATCGCAGGAAACTCGCTGGTCCCCATGTCCTTCTTGCCCAGAAGCTTGTACACCGGTCCGGCCCCAGCCGCCGCGAGGAACATGCCTTTGGCGTCCACCCAGCCATCGCCCTGGGTCGCGCCGGCCCCGATGAACACAGGCCGCGGGGCGCACAGGGCGACCAGCTCGTGCGAGTCCACGGGCAAATCGTTCCACGTCAACGGCCCGGCGTACTTGATGAAATTGCCGGCCATCCAGTGATATTCGCCCGTCCCGGCGACGTTCTCCACGATCTCGCCCCAATTGCGGCGGTGAAGCTTGGCGCCGCCTTCGCCCGAGGAGCTGACGTACGCAATCGCGAACCGAGAATCATACGCCATCGTCACGAGGGCCGCCTTGCCATAGCGGGAGTGACCCTCGATGCCGACCTGCTTGGCGTCCACCACCTTATCCATCTCGAAATAGTCCAAGGCCCGGCCGGCCCCCCAAGCCCAGGCCCGCAGCGCGCCCCAGTCATCCGGCTTACGGGGCTGGCCCTTGTTGACCAAGCCGATGATGCCCTGGGTCAGACCGGCGCCGTTGTCGGCCTGAATGCTGTTGGGGGTGAGGATGGCATAGCCCCAGCCCTTGGCCAGAACCTGCTGCTGCCAAGTAGGCCCGCCGCCGCCGAACCCGCCAGGCCCGCCGCGACCTGCGGGCGGCGCCGCCGCTTGGGGTCCGGCCTTGCCGGCCCCGCCAAATCCGCCGGGTCCAAAAGAGAAGCCGAACTCCATCATCACCGGCACCGGACCCGTCGCATTGGCCGGCGTGGTCAGCGTCAGCCGGATATCAACAGTGATCGCTGGGTACGAGGAATTGTCGACGTGGCCCACGAGCTGCTTCGTAACGACCGGCACCTCGCCGTTGGTTTCCTCTTTCGTCTCGGTCACTTCCCACTTCACCTTGGGCGTGTCCTTCGGCACTCGGCCGTAGATCTCCCGGTCGAAATCCTCCCCGATTTCCGGCCGGCGCTGGTCCCACCACATCTGGGCCGTCGTGACCTTCTGCCCATTCCTGAGCACCAGCGGCTCCGGCAGGTTCGGATACGGATTGGCCTTCGATTCATCGTAGTTGGCCGCATTGGGCGACTGCCGATTATTGCCATCCGCCCCCCGCCGCAGCGACGTGATATGCAGAAGGTCCATCATCTTCTGATGATCCTCCTGTGCGGTCATCTTCACAGGACCGGGCACCGTCCCGCCCTCCGGCGGCTTGCCCGCCTCGGCCCCCCATGCCAACGGCCCGGCAACCAGCATCATCAGAACCAACCCAAGTGACCATCGAACCGATCGCATCGCAGTGGTGGACATCAGTTTCTCCTCGAAATTCGCGCGACGCCGCAACCATCTGGTGCCTTGTCGTCGTCAGCAGCAGTATAGCCGCCGCCCAAAGGAGAATCAAAGATCAAAGATCAAAAGCAGCCGCCGAGACCTGGACACGGATTGCCACAGATTAGCGCGGATTTTTGCGATCACGAAAGACGGGGTACCAGACTCTCGCTCGTGTAGACATGTTCGACCGACCGCAGAAACAGAAGCTGAAAATCAACGCCGAGGCACGCGAACCCTCCTTCCCATCGCTCTCCTCGTCACCGATTTCCGTCACAGTGCCCCTGGGAATCAGGACTCGCACAGGCCATAATAGATAACTGGGCGGATTCACCTGGTACGCGCAACAGGGATCTACGAGCGACATCGCGAGCCGAATCCGATCGCTTAGAGTTGTTCAAGGACTTCAATCTACGGAGTGCTCGCGATGTCGCTTCCTCATCTGTCGATTGTGGACCGTGCTCTGCCGGGCATGAGCGGTATCGGTTTGCGCTTGGACTGTTGCCGGTGGCTGAACATGTCTACGCCAGCGTAGACATGGCCCCGGCGAATCGAGGCGAGCACGGTCAAACAATCCATTCGCCTTCGCTCAGGACATGGTTTGGCCGTGCCACCCGGCTGTTCATCGTGTCGGGCGCTCTGAGAACCGGCGACCGACTACCATCTTCGGAAGGGAGAGTCGTTGAAGAAGCGATGCTGTCAAAACTGTACGTATGCTGGACCGCCCTGGTCTGCGCGAATTGGCCGCAGTGTGCGATGCGTGAAGAAGACACGCAGAGTGCTTGGTACCCCCATCGCGATGCGTACCCATTGGGGAGGGTCCCCACGTACGATTCTCGGCACGAGGGAGCCCGGTCCCGTCCCTTGCAGGACGATGCGGCAAGGCGGTGAGAGAGCAGGGCCTGGTTACGTTCGGCCGAGGGACTTCATGTACCTTCGGGATTTTCTCAGTCCCATTCTCGAGGCCTTCTTCTTGACGGCCTCGGTGGGCCGGCCGAGCTTGGCGGCGACTTGTGCCGTCGGATGATCGGAGAACAGCTTCTTGAGCTGCTGGACGTCGCCCCCTGTCCACGATCCCTTGGTCTGAGTTCTGGCCATCTCGTGACTCCTTTCCGGTATCCATCATAAACGAGCAAGAACAACAAGAACAACGCCCAGAGCCACAGTCAGGGGTCCTTCCGACACGGCCCAGAACAGGGGCAACCCCGCCGCGACATCCAGGACCGTGACCCCGACGCCGCCCGCCAGGGCGAGAACGCCGAAGGCGCGAATCAGCGGAAGATACCGCCGGACATCGAAAGAGATGAACAGAAGCATCGCGCCCATGCCGGCGTACATGGCCGACAGGGTCCGGGTCAGGTAGCTCAGCAGAGGCGTGTACTGGAGCTGCCCCAGGCCCAACTGCCGGTGAATCGCGGCCATCCATTCGAACGGGCAAAACACGAAGACCAAGGCACACAACATGGCGCCGCCGGTGATTCGCAGCATCCCAATCAAGGCCCATTTTGCCGTCATAAGCGAACTCTATTTCTGCGACCTCGTGATGGCCGTGCGATAGTACGCGTCATCGTGCTGCCGCTTCCACCCATCGGTCGGGGCCGGGAGCGCCGGGCGGTGCTTCGCCCACATCTCGTTGACGAAGGCGTCCCAGGCCTGGCCCTGTCGCGACCATTCCTTGTCGTGGTCCCGGCCGGTCGCCTCCTTGATCGTCTTGACGAAGGCAGCGTCGTCTTCGTACATCCAGCGATCCACGTAATCGAAGAAAGCGTCGTGGTCCCAGGCCTTCTCGGCGTGCATCAGCCGCAAGGCCAGGGCCTGCGCCGCCCAGCCGACGCTCGTGCAGCATCGGCGATAACTCTCGCTGGTGTTTTGGCCATCCTTCCACTCGGAAGGCGGCGTGTGCTCGTAAGGCCCCCAGCCATTGCCTCGGGAGCGGCCCTCCCCGGTCGCGGTGTCGATGCCCGAATGCCCCGCGAAGACCACCTTGGCGCCGGTCCAACAATCCCCGTAGGCGGTCTGCTCATCCTCCCCAAAGCTGACCTTCGGATAAGAGCCGTGGATACCGGCCAGCTCGTCGTCGCCCAGGAGGATCCCGGCGAAGACGATGGGCAGCTTGCGGCCGCTGCCGTGGCCGCCCCAGCCGGTCCAGCCGGGGTGACCCGCACGGATCATGCCGCCCAAGTCAATGCCTACCTGGACATAGTTCACGAGGAGCAACTCCTTTTGCTCGGGCTTCAGGTTCGTGCAAAGGATCAGGGCCGAGATGCCGGCGACCCGGCCGTACTCCAGCCCGTACTGCGGCATGTTCTCCACCGGTTCCTCGAAGCCGAAGAAGCCGGTCCCCACCCAGGGCCGTTGCGTGAACCGAACGTACTGGTCGATGTGGGGGATGCTCTTGGGGGCAATGGCCGTGGGGAGCCGGTCCCGCCTGAGGTTGCGGGCCAGGTAGATTCGCTGCTGCCGGTCGCAGAACGCCGGGCGGAACGCGTCCGGCGGCGGCGGCTTGCTCACGCACGTCAGGACGGCGGCGGTCCGGATCGGGCTGCTGTCCTCCACGCCTCGCTCGATCTTGTTTCGCAACTGGGCGTTGAGGACCAGGCCCTTGGGCATGCTGATGGTCGAGACGAGCGAGTCACCCGGCTTGATCGCGGCGGGCAGTTTCTGGATCAGTGACGGATCGAACCAGTTCCGCACGCCGCTGTCGTAGGCGACCTTCATTTGGGTGGGCGGATTGACCATGAAACCGTGGCGGACGCGCTGGGCCTCAGGACGCTCTTTGTCCATGTGGTCCAACTGGTCCTGGGGAATCTCGCCGCCGTAGAGCGGACGTGGGTCGATGACTTTGATCGTTACGGGGCCAACGACGTACCAGTCGCCGTTGACGAACTGGCCGGCGCGGGCCGGCTGCTCGAACGTCCAGGTGATGCCGTATTGCGAGACGCTCTCCCGCAACGACAGGTCTTCGAGCTTGGACGCCGGGGGCGCGTTGTCCTGCGAATAGACGACCACGGGCCGGTGGATGGTCTGATCCGTTGCGAGTGCCTTGGCGTCATACGGATCGGCCTGGCCCCGGACCGAGGCCGGCATTGCCGCCACGACCGCGGCCGAGAGACTGAGTATCCATAGGTCCTTCCACATCGGGTTCTCCCTTCTCATCCGGCACGACCGGCTGCCAACGATACACGCGGAACGCGACCGACGCATTATAGCACGATCCGGCGTCCGTATAAAACAACGGAGAGAGCGGGTTCGAGGCCCGCTCTCTCCAAGAGAGTCGCTGATCGGTCTTTCGATCCGTCGTCGGGTCACGGCCCGCCGAACTTGAGAATCCAGATCGTACCACCGGCGACGAAGGAATGCCCATCGTTGAGCACGCCGGTGACCTTCAGGGGGAATTCGCCATAGCCCTGGGTCGCCGTGAAGATCGGGGCCACGTCAAAGAAGCATAGGACCTTGCCCTGGGTGCTGGTGCCGAAGATCTGTTGGCCGGTCGCCTTGATATTGGCGGGATCCAGCACACGTTGACCGGTCGCCACAACGTCCGAGAGGGTCAGCACGAGCGGTGTGTTGCTGATGGCCCCCATGCCAGTCCCTACGGGCAGATGGACAACCACCATCAGATTCGCTCCGGCCGTGGAGTTGTTCCGGTAGATGTGATCCGGCTTTATATACATCACGCTCTGCACCGAGGTCGTCCGAACCACCACGGCGAGCTGGGCCGTGGTCGACGCCACCTGTCCCGCATTGATCGTCGCCGCATTGACGATCACCGTGTCTGGATCGACCTTGTCATTCACGCGTACGACCAGATTCACGCATTTCTCCTCGCCCGGTGCCAAGGAAGCATAACGCCACGTGTAGGTCGGCGCGCCGGTAGTTCCACCCGCGTCATAGGACCCGAAACTGCCGTCGCCGTCGGCACTGACGAAACTCACCTGGCGCGGCAGCGTATCAACGACCGTGACCGCCGCCACGGCCATGTTCGTCGCGGGATTGCTGAAACAGAGCCGATACGTGAGGAGCGAGCCGGCGTCCACGTAGGACCGTCCCTGGGCGTCCGGCTGGCCCACGGCGCCGCTGACGAGCGTTTTTTGCAGTCGCAACGGCGAATCAGAAGCCGCTCCCACCACCACGTCGAGCTGGGTCGTTGTCGAGGGGGTCTGTGCCGTACTGATCATGGCCGAATTGCTGATCACGGTGTTCGCGGCCACGCCGTCCTTGACCCGCACGACCAGCTTCAGATACTTCTGCGTATCTGCCGGCAGCGAGGTATACCGCCAGGTGTAAGTCGGCGTGCCCTTGTCCCCACCGTCGTCATAGAACCCGAAACTGCGGTCGCCGTCGGCGCTGACGAAGGTCACCTCGCGCGGCAGCGTATCGACAATGGTCACTCCCGTCACGGCCTTGTTGGTCGCCGGATTGGTGAAGCAGATCGTGTACGTGATGATCGAGCCGGCGCTCACATAGGACCGTCCCTTGCTGTCCGACTGGCCCACGGCGCCGTCGGCAAGCGTTTTTTGCAGCCCCAGCGGCTTATAACTGGCCACCGCGATGTTCGCACTGGTCCGCGTGGCCAGGGTATCGTCGCTGACGACCGCGGCCGTGTTGGTAATGGTCGTGCCGGCCGTCACGTCGTCGTGCAAGCGAACCACCACGTCCACGGAGTAGCTCTCCCCCGCCGCCAGCTCCGGATAGGACCACGTGCAGGTGCGGCCGGTGGCAACGTAGTAGCCCGTGGCGCGAACGAAGTCCACCTCCGGCGGCAGATTATCGGTGAGGCGGACGTGCTCCGCCGGGTAAATATTATCCTTGTTGTCGAAGAGAATCCGATAGGTGATTTCATCCCCGGCATAGGCGGAGGGGAGGGTTGCTTCGCCGCCTCCGATCGTGCCGGCGATCACCGTCTTGGCCACGTGCAGCGGCTTGTACACTTTCGGCACCACCGTCACCACGTCCACCGCCGTGGTTGTCGGGGCCCTCTCGCGTGTGCGTATGGTGGCCGAGTTCGTGATGATCCGGCCCGCCGGCAGGTTCGGGTCCACTCGACAAACCAGCTCCAGGCACATCTTGGGACCTCCGGACAGAGGCGGGTTCGTCCAGACATAGACGCGCTTCTGGGCGTTATACTGCCCATACGACGCATCCCCGGTGGCGCGCACGAACGTGAGTTCGGCTGGCAGCGTATCGATGACGGAGACCTCGGTCAGGGGCAACTCGTCGTGCTCGAAGCAGATGGAGTAGGTAAACTCCTCGCCGACCGCGACCGGCACAAGGCTGGTATCGCTCAGCAGATCTCCCGAGGACGTCTTGACCGTTTTCGTCAGACGCAACGGGTTGTAGGAGATGTGTCCGCCGGGAACAACCACGCCCCCGGGATTATCGATGAATGCGATGTCGAGCATCTCGCCAATCAAGGTCAAGTTGGTATCGAAACTGAGCAGGGAACGACCACAGTAACAGATGCCGCTTCCGGTGGAGGTGTAGACGAAACCAGTGTCCAAATCAACGGCCAGGCCCACAACGCCAGCCCGATCGCCGATCTGCACCTCCTTTTCCGTATCATCGATCAAATCACGCTGGACGAGGAAGTAATTCTCGACGAGCCCGCCGCCATAGTAGAGATAACTTCGGACCGGATCGACCGCCACGCTCAGGGCCGCGCGACTAACGGGAATCGTCTTGACCAGGTGCCAGTCGGAAGTGCTGTAGACGTTCACCGAGGTGCCGAGCCCCCCCACGTACAGCTCGTCTTCGATCTCATCCAAGGCAATCCCATAAGCCTTTGCCCCCTCCAACTGGAAGGGCGAACCGGGCAGCGGGACCAACTCGTCGAAGGCCGGCTTCCACTGGTAAATGTACAGATGCGACGAGCCGCGCGCCGCGCAGTACAGGAGATCCTTGTCATAGTCGTACGCGATGCCGGCCAAGTCATTGGTGCCCTGGGCCGTCACCGTCCCGACGCGCTGCAGCGTGACGGCGTCCAACAACTCGATGACATTCGATGACATGTACGTGACGAACAGACGTTGGGATCCGGGGTCCAAAGCCAGCCCCTCCCCGCCCGCACCGTGTACGGGGATCATCTGCCTTGTCTGGCGCGTCAGGGTCCCGTCCGGCGCGATGTCGCAGGCAAGAACGGGGACTTGCTGATTGAGGTCCAGCGACTCGGCAATCACATACAACGACTTCGCCGTTGCGCTGTGTGCCCCGATCATCATGAGAAGGCCGGTGAGGACCAGGGCTAAGGCGGAAGGCCTCCCGGCACAGACCCGCCCGACTCCACTTGACCCCGAGGCAGCCCTGCCATCGGCTCTGCCATACACCTTGTGCTGCGATTGGCTTGTCATGATTGCACCCATCCACATCGTTTTTCACTCCCGTCCGATAACTTGCAGCAAGTATAGCACAATCGAGCTTGCCCAGCAAGAGAAAATTCCCTCGTCCGCAAGACAAGTCCGAAAATGTCACATTGGAAACCAGTTTTACGGTCGATGGCTGCCACTCCTTCAGTTTTTACTCGCGGCCGATAGGAGTATCGGCTCTTTTCGGCCGCGGATGAAGTGGATCGGGGAGTTGCGGGGCACCTTGACAGCCATACAGCCCGCTTCTATAGTGACTTTGTTGTGACGCAGGAACCACAAAATGCAGCCGTGAGTCCGACGGAACCCCGTCCCGGCGGGCCGGGAGAGGGTATCGGGACTCCCACCGCAGGACAGCGACGTGGGGAGTCCCGGCCCTACCGCGAGCCGCCGATCCTGCTCGATGTCTCGCCGATGAACACCAAGCACGTCGAGATCGCCGGCCCGTGCACGTCCGAGAAAAACAGCGATCTTGAGGCTATTCTCCTGTCCGTCGCCGTTTTGGGCAAGCTTACCTTGATCCTGCGCTTGCTGGTCACGGTGTTCACAGCCCTCCTGCTGAAGCACCGGCCCGAACAACGCCCTGCAACGATTTCGCCTTGCCGCCCCGGATCGGAGTCCGGGGTGACAGCATTGGGGATGGCGGATTGAAAGAAAGCGTAGACACGAATCCGCAATCCCCGATCCGAAATCCGCAATCGGAGGGCCGCCGGGTCCTGGGCAACTTCTTCTCGCTTTCCCTCATCCAATTCGCCAACTACGTGGCGCCGCTGATCACGCTGCCCTACCTGTTCCGGGTCCTGGGGCCGTCGAAGTACGGCTTGACCGAGCTGGCCCGCGCCGTCAGCGTGTACTTCCTGGTGCTGACGGACTATGGATTCAGCCTCTCGGCGACGCGGGAGATCTCCGTGCACCGGGACGATCCGCAGAAAGTCTCGGAAATCTTCTCCTCCGTCATGCTGCTGAAGTTCCTGCTTTTGGTCCTGAGCTTCGGGGTCTTTTCGCTGCTCGTGCTGGCCGTTCCCAAGCTCAGGGCCGATTGGCCGGTCTATTTCCTCTCGTTCGGAAACGTCGTCGGGATGTGGCTGTTCCCCCTCTGGCTGTTCCAGGGTCTGGAGCGGATGAAGTACATTCCTTTGCTGAACGTCACGGCCAAGACGCTCTTCATCATCGCCGTCTTCGTGGTGATCCGCGCGCCGGGCGATTACCTGTACGCCCCCGGCTTGCAGTCGGCGGGCACCATCCTGGTCGGGCTGGGCGGACTGGGCCTGGCCCGCGGCAAGTTCCGCGTCCGCTTTCGGGTCCCGCCCGTCAGGGTGCTCGCCCGCGAGCTGGCGAACGGCTGGCACCTGTTTCTCTCGAAAATGGCGACCACGCTCTACACCACGAGCAACATCATCATCCTGGGCCTGCTCACGGACAGCACCTTCGTGGCGTACTACGCGCCGGGCGAGAAGCTGGTCCGGGCCGCCACCGAGGGTTTTCAGGGCCCGTTGTCTCAGGCGATCTTCCCACACATCGGCCGGCTGGCCACCCAATCGAGGCAGGCGGCGTTGCGCTTCACCGCGAAGACGGCCAAGATGGCCGGCGTGGCGACGCTGGCGATCTCGGCCGCCTTGTTCCTGGCCGCCCCGTATATCGGCGGCATCTTCGGCGAGAAGTTTCAAGCCGGCGTCCCCGTGATTCGCGTGTTGTCGCCTTTGCCGTTCCTCATGTGCTTGAGCAACATCTTCGGCGTGCAGGTGATGGTCAACTTTGGGCTCAAGAGACTCCTGACCAGAATTCTGGTCGTGGCGGGTGTCTTGAATGTCCTTCTGGCGGTCCTGCTGGCCGGACCGTTCCAGCACGTAGGCGTCGCCGTCGCGGCGCTGACGACGGAGATCGTCGTGACCATGACGATGCTCATCGCGCTGCGAAGGAACGGCCTGGATGTATTCACCCGCTCAGTCGCCCCGGAACCGTCAGAAAAGCGAATCCACCGCCCAGGCCGTGCATGAAGCGGGCTTTTTCGATAGACTGACGGGCAATGGGCATGCGTGTCCGTTCGGAAAGAGGTCGTAGCGTGCGGCAAGACGAAGAGACCATCGCGGCGGTCGTGGTGACGTACAACAGGAAAGACCTGCTCGGTCAATGTCTGGACTCACTGCTGCGGCAAAGTCACCCACTCGACGCGCTCTACGTCATTGACAACCATTCCACCGACGGCACCTACGACTCCTTGCTCGCCCGGGAGCTGATCGCGCCGTCCGAATGTCGCGCCGAGGTAGCCGTGGAAACGAGCCGGCCGGTCCCCATCGCGGGCTTCCCGGACCGACGGCTTGAGGTGCACTATGTCAGGATGCCGGAGAATACGGGCGGCGCCGGCGGGTTCCACGAGGGGATGAAACGCGCTGCCCCGGCGGGCTTCGACTGGCTGTGGCTGATGGATGACGACCTGCTGACGGCTCCCGATGCCCTGGAGATCCTGGTCCGAAAGAAGAACGCCCTGCAGCGCTCGCGCGAGGAGCCGTTCCTTCTGAATTCTCTGGTTCTCGCCCGAGACCGGCCGGACGGCGACACGCTGGCGTCCCCGCTTCAGGAACTGACGTTACGCGGCTATCCGAGAAGAGGAATCTACCACTGGCGGCTGTCGGAGGTCCGGGACAAAATCCAGGACGGACTGTATCGCTGGGCGTGTCCCTTCAACGGGACCTTGGTCCCCGTCCGCGCCCTGGCCCAAATCGGTCTTCCCAACCGGGACTTTTACATCCAGGGCGATGAAAAGGATTTCCTGTGGCGGGCGGCCCAATGGCTCGCCTTTTACACGGTTATCGACAGCAAGGTGTTTCATCCGGCGTTTCACGTCGATGCCTTCGATTGGAAGACGTACTACAGCATCCGCAACATGTTCGTCGTGAACCGGCACTTCAACTTCACGGCGGCGCGGAACCTGCGGCTGATCCTCCTGAGCCTGGTCCGGGGCCTGCGACACGGTCCCGGCGGCCTGGCTCTCGTCCTGCGGGCGATCCAGGATGGCCTCTCCGGGCGGCTGGGCCGGCGGGAGGATCTGGGCCGGTGATCCAGTGGGCCGCCAATCCGTTGCTGCTGTTTCTGGCCGTCTGGGGCATGGCCATCACCCTGTACCTGGGCGGCGTCGTGGCGGGGCTATTCCCCTCGCCACACGCTCTGACGGTGGGGGCGCTGTTGCTCAATATCGGCACGTTTTCCCTCGGGTATTTGACGTGGGCCCTGCTCAAAGGTCCGGCGCCACAGCCCCCGGAGTCTCTCCGTGTGGGCCTCAAGCCCGCGCTGCCGCGACAACTGCAGCGGGCGCTCGGCTTCACGCTGCTCATGGGGGTGATCGCTCTGCTTTTGATGTTGTATCGAGTCACCCAAATCGCCGCCCGCAACGACACCGGTTTTCTCGAGCTGTTGGCCAATCCCCCCCTCCTGCGCTTCCAGCTGATCGAGTTCATTGAAAGGAGCGCCTGGCAGGTCAGCCCGACCATCATGCTGACCTCGCTAACGAGCGGCCTTTTTGCCATGGGGTTCATTCTGCTCGGTGTGTTCCTGCGCCTCGACGCCACGGCACGGCGCTATGCGTATCTCGGGGGCTTTCTCTTGGTCGATCTCGTGACCTGCCTGATCAATCTCAGCCGGTACGAGATGACCATGTGCGTCCTGTACCTGATTCTGGCCTATTGCATGACGGCCTCCTCCACCCGTTGCCGGATAGATCGCCGGCTCATTTCGGACCTGTTGCCTGCGGCGGTTGGCGTTGTGATCATCTTCGTCGCCGTCGAATTGCTCCTGCACAAGAGCGCCACCTACGGCCGGGCAGGCGACTCACGCAGCATTCTCTTCTCGTTCTACTGGTATCTGGCGTCCCCGATCGCGGCGTTCAACGACTTCCTCGCGAACTTCCATGGCAGCTACACCCTGGGCGAGCGAACGTTGGCTCCCTTTTTCAAGTGGCTCCACCGATTTCACCTGATCGCACCGCACAATTTCTTGATCTCCGGCGAGTTCATCTTCATCCCCTATCCGGTCAATGTCTACACGTATCTGCGCAGTTTCTATGAGGACTTCGGCCTCGTGGGCGTGGCCGTCGTGCCCTACGTCTACGGCTGGCTGATGGCCGCGGTGAGAGAGCCGGCCAAACGACGGTTCCCATATCTCAACCTGTACGTCCTTCTGCTGGTGCCGCTGATGTTCTCGTTCTTCCACTACTGGCTGCTGTCGAGCCAGTTTTACTTGCAGATCCTGTTCGGCTTTATCCTGTTTCGCTACGAGCTGCCGAACTTCTCTCAGGCCGAAGGCGAGGCGCCGTCGCGACGTTCGCACAAGTCCTCGAAGGAGGCATAGAACCGGCCCTTGAAAAACCGGACCCGTCGTGTACGATAGCGGGGCGGGTCCCTCGTGTGGACTCGCGTTTTTCCTGGACGAGGCAGGGCTATCGCCGGGGGCAGACGGATGGTGAAGACCCAATACGACGCGGAAACGGCACAAACCCAGCGGGCCATGCTGACGATCGCGGCGCCAACCGACGAGGGACGCCGCTCCTGGAAGAAAGGCAGAGCCACCTGCCTGAACCGCTTTCGCCTCCTGAAACTGCGATACATGATTGCGCAACGGCGCTTTCCCCGGAGGGCGGTGAATGCTCTCCTGTGGCTGGTGGAAAGAAGAAGAGCCAGCCGCGTACATTATCTTCCCGCCGTGGTCTCCCTCGAGGCCGTGAACGGCTGCAATCTGCGATGCCCGGAATGCCCCACGGGCTTGTCCGATCCCTCGGGCCGGAAGAAGGGCAAAGCCAAGCTCCAAGACATGAAGGCGGCGATCGATCAGGTCGCCGGGAAGTGTCTGCAAATCAGCTTCCACAACCTGGGCGAGCCTCTGCTCAACGACGACTTCTACGCGGCCTGTGCCTACGCGGGCGAGAGAGGGCTGTGGACGGCCATCCACAGCAATCTCAACATCAAGAGCCCGGACCTGGCCCAGAAGATCGTGTCTTCGCGCCTGTGCAATCTCGTCGTGTCCTGCGACGGCGCGACGCAGGAAGTCTACGAGAAGTACCGGGTGGGAGGGGACGTGGAACTCGTGTTCCAGAACCTGCGTGACATCGCCGAAGAGAAACGCCGGGCGGGCCGCCGGTTCCCCTGGATTACCGCACAGTTTCTGGTCTTCGATCACAATTGGCGCCAGATGGCACAGTTTCGGACGCGGGCCCTGGCGGCGGGAGCCGATGAGATCCTGTTTCTGCCCGGCTGCCGCAACGGCGCGGTGAAATCCGGGCACGTCGGCGCGGAACGAATCTTCTCCTTGGCAGAGCTGGAGTGGATCGACCGAAAACCGGCGAGCACGTGTTGCGACGTGTGGGACACGCTGCTGATGACCTACGATGGCGGGCTGTATCCCTGTTGCTTCGCCTATCGAGACCAGGACCTGTTTTCCGCACCCCAAAAGGCCGAGGCATCGCCTCTGGCCGAGCGCTGGAACGCTCCGGCGTATCGCGCCGCGCGTCGGTTCTTCCTGGGGGACTTGGTATCCTTGAAGGATCTCCCTCAGCCTTGCCGGTTCTGCGAGCGGGCCCTGGCGCGCACGCGGAAACGACCTATCAGCGACGCTCGATAAAGGACATGATGGATGATGGATTGCGAATGATGGAGTCTGCGAAAGGCCGCCAGCCAATACACGCACTTTACTGCATTCTCGACAATCGTTGCGGCGGCCCGCACCGGCTGGCGCACGCGGTGGCCTGCCGGTTGCGGCAGGACCAAGTCGAGACGGTCTTTCTGCTCGGATACAAGGCCGGCGCGACGTGGCGTCCCGACGGCTTTCCGTCGTTCCTGTGCCGGCATATCCAGTGCTTTCGGCGTCAGGCCCCGGTCTCGAACTTCCTACGCTTCTGCGTGGCGCTGCCCCGCAACCTGCTTTACCTGCGCCGAATCATAAAATCGAACGGCATCGACCTCGTCCACGTGGATGGCGTCACCAACTTCGTGCCGGCCCTGGCCGGCCGCTTGGCCGGCAAGCCGGTCGTCTGGCTCTACAACGACTATCTGCCCAGCCCGCTCCGCCGCCTGCTCCTGCCCCTCGTGACCGCCCTGGCCTCCACGGTCGTCGTCCAGGGCCACTGCCTCCGGCAGTCACTCACCGCCGGCCGGTTCCGCCTGCGGGACAAGACCGTCGTCCTCTATTCCGCCGTCGATCCCGGCAAATTCACCGCCGACGAAAACACCTGGGCCCTGCGACGGCACCTCCGGCAGGAACTGGGCATCCCGGCCCAGTGTACCGTCATCGGCACCGTGCGAAACCTCAATCGCCTGAAGGGTTTCACGCACTTCCTCGAAGCCGCCGCCAAGATCAAGGAGAAGATCGGGCCCGTGAAATTCCTGGTCGTGGGCCGCAAACTGGACACGGACCCGGGGTACTGGGACCACCTCCAGCAGCTCACCGCCCGGCTGGGCCTGGAGCCGGACGTCCTCTACACCGGCTTTCGGGACGATATCCCGGCGATCCTGACCGCCCTGGACCTGTTCGTGCTCGCCTCCCTCCAGGAATCCTGCCCCGTGGCCCTGCTGGAGGCGATGGCGATGAAGGTGCCCGTGGTGGCGACGGACGTGGGCGCCGTCCGGGAAATGGTGACGCACGACGAGACCGGTCTGGTGGTCCCGCCCGGCGATTCCGACGCCCTGGCGCAGGCCGTGCTCGCCTATTTGGCCAAACCGCAGCCGCAGGTCCACACGATGGTCGAGGCGGCCCGAAAAAGGGTGGAACAGGACTTCACCGTCCAGACCATCGCACGTCAACAGGGACACCTCTACGAGAAGCTGTGCCGGGCACGCGATAAGATATTTCCTCACGCCGGTTCGGAAGAAACCCGGTAGGGGCTTTACACGACCCGTGGTTTCATGTATGAAATCAGACGATTTTGTTTGAATTGGAGTTGTTGGGCCGACACCATGACCTTGTCGATCGTCATCGTTAACTACAACACGGAGAGACTGCTGAAAGGCTGTCTCGAATCGGTCTATGCCGGCGCCAACGGCACGCCGCTCGACATTTGGGTCGTAGACAACAATTCCCGCGATGGCAGCGTCGCGATGGTCAAGTCCCTGTTTCCCCGGGTTCGGACGATCGAGAATGAATCCAACGTCGGCTTTTCCCGGGCGAACAACCTGGTGGTCTCCCAGAGCCGGTCGGACTACATCCTCCTGCTGAACCCGGACACGCTGATCCTCGACGACGCCATCGAGCGGATGGTCCGGTTCATGGACGCGCATCCGCAGGCCGGGATTGCCGGCTGCAAAGTGCTCAACGGGGACGGCACACTCCAATTGGCCTGCCGGCGCAGCATTCCGACGCCGGAGGTGGCCTTCTACCGGCTGACCGGGCTCAGCAAGCTCTTTCCCCACAGCCGGACCCTGGCCAGGTACAATATGACCTACCGCAGTCCCGCCGAGACGCAGGAGGTGGACGCCATCTCCGGGGCCTTTCTGATGATCCGCCGAAAAGTGGTCGAGCAGATCGGGCTGCTCGATGAACGGTTCTTCATGTACGGCGAAGAGCTCGATTGGTGCCTGCGGGCCAGGCGGGCGGGCTGGGCCGTCATGTACTACCCGGACGCCCGGATCGTCCATTACAAGGGCGAGTCCACCAAGTACAACAGCCGCAAGGCCGCCATCGAGTTCTACCGGGCCATGTACCTGTTCCACAAGAAGCACTTCGCCGCCGCCTACTCGCCCGTCACCAACTCGCTCATCTATGCCGGCATCTTCCTTAAGGCCCTATGCGCCTGGCGCAAGCTTCTCTTCCCAGCATCCCCCCGCCCCGGGGCCAAAGACGGAAGGTAAGAAGGTAAGAACGTAGGAAGGTTGGAACGCCTGCTCGCCTTCTTGTCCTCTCAACTCCTTGTCTCTGCACCCCTGCGCCTCCGCGCAAGAACGCCCCGGGACCAGACGAAACCGGGCAGCATCGAGCTCATTTTGAGCAGGACCGGAACACTGCGCGGGATGCAGTCGCGGCAAACGGCAAACGGGTTCTGGCGCCGGCGGAACTGGCGGCGGAGCGCCTGCATCCGCGGGCCGTTCCACACCGCCTCGAACCCTGCCTCGAACACGTTGCCGGCGGAGAAGCTCTCGTTCGTATACGTCGCACAGCACGGGGCCAACTCGCCCCGGACCGAGATGAAACACTGCACCCAGGGCAGCAGGCACACCTGGTGATCCAGGGCCGCGTCCCGCTGGACGTAGATAGATCGATACGCGGCGAAGTCGGCAGCGATCTCCTTGAGGTTCGTG
This sequence comes from Phycisphaerae bacterium, assembly GCA_026386805.1. Lineage (GTDB taxonomy): Bacteria > Planctomycetota > Phycisphaerae > Sedimentisphaerales > Anaerobacaceae > PLanc-01. Next base: position 22,788 of record JAPLMX010000188.1, read on the forward strand.
CGAACCCCCAGGCGCTTCGCGCGTGCGCGGCCCTCCCGCACGGCCCGGTACAGGCCGTCGAAATCCACGTCCCGGCCGATGGCCTCGCGCTCTTTCCCGATGCCCGTGACCTGAAGCGGGCGAAAGAAGACGGTCCCGATGTTCCGTCGCCGGGCCAAGTCCACGATGTCCGGGATCTCGGCCCAGTTCTCCTTCAGGATGACCACGTCGAAGCGCAGCTCCGGCGTGCGGCTCTGGCATTGCCGCTTGATCTCCTCCAGTTGCCGGACGCCGTCGAGGATCCGGTCGAAGCAGTCCTGGCGGCGGACGGCCTGATAGGTCTGAGCCGTCGCGGCGTCGATCGAGATTTTCAGGGTATTGAGCCCGGCTTCCACCAGCCCCCGGGCCAGCTCGGCCTTGCACAGCAGCGTGCCGTTGGTCGGGATCATCGTCGAGGCCCCGCGCTGCGCGGCGTGGGCGATCATGGCGACGAGATCGGGGTTCAGCAGAGGCTCACCCGCGCCCGAGAGCGTCAGCCGTCGCGGCTGGATCTGGTCGAACAGACACTGGAAGTCGGTGAGCGAAAGGTGCTGGGGGTGCTTGATGACTTCGTTGCGCACGCACATGTAGCAGGCCAGGTTGCAGTGGGTCGTCACCTCAAGCTGGACATAGTAGGGCCGGCCGCACACCTCGGGCCTACGCACGACCTCCCAGGCTTTTCTCACAGACTGCCAATCCATCGGTTACTCACGATCGCAGCACGACAGCGTAACTTGACGTCGGACGTCAAAAGATGAGCTTGTCCCTCGAAATCCGAATCTGATGCCTCATGGCTTCGGCCGTCCTGTGCTATAGATGGTCAGGGTCTTCTTGCTCCGCCGGTCGACCAAGACCGAGTATTCGCGGCGCCATTGGGCCGGAACCTGAATGTCACCCCCATCGTCTATCACCACGGCATAGTCCCCCCGCCGGGAGTTGGGATATTGCCCATAGAGGAGTCCCTGGCGTTGGCCATAGAAGCTGATGCGGATGTCCGGCACGGCCACTACGTCATTGGCCTCCGTATTCTGCCGGAGCCATTCGGCGGCCGCGAGGTAGCCGGCCTTGTTCCCCGGCGAGGGCAGCACGAGCTTGGGCAGGCACACCACGATCCCCACCGCCACGAGACCGTGGAACCAGGCCGATTGCCGCTGGGCAAAGGACAGCCACTCCAGACGCGGCAGCGGAGGGAGGTAGCTGAGCCAACGTGCCATAACCTCAATCCCCACCGGGACATAGAAGATGGTCAGAGCGATCATTCCCATGCTGTATCGTCTGTCGTCTCCGAGTCCGAAGACGGTGTGCCGCCAGAGGATCAAGGCGAAGTTGACCGCCACAATCGCCACCATCAGGACCCGCTCCGTGCGCTGGGCCTGGTATCGCAGCCGCCAATAAAGCCCCAGCAGCCACGGCACGAAGAAGACCACCATGAGGTTCTCCGCCACGGCGGCGAAGGCCCGATCCACCGCCTCCGGCAGCAACTCCAAACCCGCGCGTTGAAAAAGGGGACATTCTACTTTTTCCTCATTCACCCGGCCCGCAGAGGGCGCGCCGGGCCTGGACAAAAAAGTAGAATGTCCCCTTTTCTCTTGAGTCGTGAGAACTCGTATTCTCACCAACTGGCAGCTTTGCAGCCCGCCGTCATCGGCGATGATATTGAGCTGATATTCCCCCTCCTGCCCGGAAGTGGGCCGCCAGCGAAAGACCCCATCCTGGATGCCTGCACCGGCGGGCGGCTCACTCGCCAAGTGCACGTACCACACGGCCGTACCCGTCCGTATTCCGGCCGACGGAGAGCGGAGGACGGGGGACGGCAAAGAGGTAGGAACGTCAGAAGGTGAGAAAGCAGGAAGCGAACTCTTGCCTTCTTCCGTTCTGATCTTCTTATTTTCTGCCTTCTGTCCCCGGTCCCCGGTCCCCGGTTTCCCGTTGCCAACCTCCCAGGAGTCTCCGCGCTCCCCGCCCGAGAGCCGATAGACCGGCACCGTGTCGGCCGGACGGCTGTCCTCGCCAAAGGCGTAGAAGGCCACGTCCTCATACTCCCAGGTGCCCGCCGGGGATTCCTGGAGGATCGCCTGCCTTTCCCGTTCCTCCATCGTGTAAAGGTGCCGCAATTGCTCCGGCGACCAGAACCGGTGCACGCCGTGCAATCCGGCCCGGGCGTCCGCCCGTGCATACGCGTAGAAGGCGATGCCCTCGTAGCCCCACACGGACCGAGAGTACGTCGAGAGCAGCCGGCGTTTTTCGTTCTCCTCGGCGGTCCAGAAATGACTCCCGAGACACATCGACCAGAACTGATAAACCGGCCGGGACCCGACCGGAACCCCCACGAGCGAGAAGGTCAGCGGGTAGCCGGCCGGGTCGGTCGCATGGATCGGCAGCTCCAACAGCTCATTCTCGGCAACTTCGAACTCCAGCGGATCAACGCCGGCCGCCTGGGGACCTATCGCATGGATGACGGGCGACGCACTGCTGATCGTGAGCGGCCGCAACTGGTGCGGGATGAGAATGCCCGTCGCCAGGACATTCGTCGCGGCCGGTACCAGGAAACCGGCCGCCAGCAGAATCCCCGCGCCGCACAGCGTCAACCTCCGGACCCTCTTGCCGTCGGCGACCGATGCGAGTCCGAGAAACCCGTAGAGGACCAATTGGACGCATTCCGGGCGGATGAGGCATCCCAGCCCCGCGTCCAATCCCACCAGGGCGAGCACCCACCACCGCCGCCGGTGCAGCCCCCAGCAGAGCAGCCAAAACCCCAGGCCCAGAAACAGCACGTGCGGCCATTCCCGCAGGATCTCACTGGCGAATTGGGCCGGGTAAGGCAGAACGAGGAGAATCAGCAAGGCCCAGAAGCTCCGGCCCGCTCCCACCAGGAGCTTGCCCAGGAAGTACAGCGGGATCAGGGCCAGCACTTGGCACAGAACCGTGACGCGCTGAGACGAATCCAGCCAGAGCCGCGCAGAGTCGCTGCCCGCGCAGAGGCTCGCGGCGCCGTGAGCGATCCACAGGATGAAAGGGTATCCCGGCGGATACGTCCGGGCGACACTGAGGTAATCGCCGGGGAGTCTCTGAGCCAGGCCGATGTAGAAGATCCCGTCCGGATTGACCAGAGCGGGCTTGTGGATCTGCTGAACTTGGATCAGCAGACAAAGCCCCGCCAGGATGCCAAGGCGCAAAACATCGGATTTCAGCAGTCCACGGTCCACGATCAGCTCAGGCCATAGGCTTGGGCCAGCTTCTCATTAGGTTTGAACTTGAACTGGCACTGCTCGACCGGCGTGCCCAGGACCTGGACTTTCGTCAGGTCGCCCTGGCCCATGCCGGCCTCGGCCATCGCCGTCAGATAGGGGATCTTGGACGTATCGAAGCCCATGATCCTGGTCGTCAGCGTGTCTAAGGCCAGCGAATCGAGGCTCGCCAAGGCGACCTTGGCATCCACCGGCGTGCCGCCGATGGGGCCGTTGCCTTCCATCGCCTCGAAGCCGTCGATCACGCTCAGGTCCGGCCAGATTTCCTGGGCCAAATGGAACATGTTGAAGTGCAGTGTCTCCTTCGGCGTGAAATTGTAGTCCAGGTGCGTCAGGCCCTTGTCGTTCTTCTTGCCATCGTTGAGCGGAGCGCCGATCAGAATGTTCTTGAGGGACAGGGTCGTCACGGCCCGGTCGTGCGTCTTCATCTTGGCGGCCGAGATGATGTACGTGTCACGGTCGAGGAACGTCGAGATGATCCGGATGGGGATCGGGCGGCTCTCTTTGCCGAACACGTAGCGATACACCCACGGCTCTTTGTTCAGGTCCACCAGCTTGATGCCGTACTCTTTCTCCAGGGGCAGGTAGCCGAAGCTCTGGTACCCTTCGAACGTCCCGTTGCGGGAGGGGGCAGACTCGCCAACAATGATCTCACCCTTGAAGTGCGGCTTGAGGAAGTCAAGAATGGCCCGAATTTCATCTGCATGGGACGCAGCCAACTGGCGGGTAGTGGATACGAAGTTGGGCTTGACGAGGATTCTCTTCTTACTGCCAATGGACGCCAGGACTTCGTCCTGGATGTTCTTCAAAGCCTGGGAGATGATCTCCCGCCGGTCGTTGCCCTTGACCAAGCTGACCTTCGCCGGCTTGGAGTATGGCGTGAAAAGCTGTTTCCCACCGTCTGCGACGGCCTTCTCGCTCTGCGCCGCTGCCCGGCCGGGCCTCAGCATCGTTGATCCAAACGCCGCCGCCATCGCGCCGCCGCCCAGACTCCTGAGAATCTCCCGCCGATTGAAGTGACCGAGACAGTTCGACATACACACCGCTCCTTATATACTCTGGCCGTGCTGCATGGATTCAGACACCGCCCCATATCTTACCGAACCCGTCCCCCCAAGGCAATAACTCGCCCCCCGCCTTGCTGGGAACTGAGGACCGACCACTGTCAACTGGTTTTCTTACCGACAGCCGCTCTTTCAACCGCCGATCAACGCTAGTGCACGCAGATTCCAGCCGGGCACTTCTCACTTGCGACTCATACATGTGCGCGACATGGGTTCAAACGGGACAGACGTGCGTATCTTCTGGGGAGGCAGCGGACACCTTCGGTTCCCTTACGAGTGCCTGGATATGTCTTCCCATGACCTCGGCGAGCTTGACCGGTACCGCGTTGCCGATTTGCTGGGCGATATGTTTGTTCGACCCAGAAAACACGTAGCCATCTGGGAACGATTGGAGGGCGGCCGCTTCACGAAGGCTGATGGCGCGGTCCTGTGTTGGATGGCCATATCTGCCGTTCGACAGGCTGTGACAGCGTCCGGTTAGCGTGGGGGCGGGGGCATCCCAAGCCATCCGTCCGTAGACGTCGGTGTGGCCTTCATAGTTCCCAGTGTGGCACTCAAGCCGAAGGCTCTTAGGCCATGAACGCCTGTCACCTCCGTCGGGTGGCGTGTGGCGAAGGCGATCAAGGTTCAGGGGTGTGATAGATGCCGCAACATGATTCGGCATCTCGGAATGCATCTCGCCTTCGGCAATAGGCGGAAAATAGGAGATCGCTTGCCTTACGGTCCTGAACGGCAGCGCCCCCGCACCGTGCTTCGCGGGCGGCATTGAAGGTTGAATATGGCGCAGTGCAATCAGAACCAGTCGCCGTCGTTTCTGCGGCACCCCGAACTGCCTGGCATCTATGACATCGTAGACGTATTTGTAATCGTTTTCTTTAAGGAGACGAAGGAATCGCCTGAACGTGCTGTTGCCCTTGACCCTTGCTATGCCGGGCACGTTTTCCATCAACACTTGGCCCGGAAGCGCGGCCTCAATGAGGCGGCCAAATTCCGAAAGAAGCGTCGCGTCGTGCCGGCACTCGCCGTTCTTGACCTGCTGGCTAAAGGGTTGACATGGGGCACAGCCGGCAAACAACATCTCGGCGAAAGGAGTCTCCTTGCTGTATTCCTTGAGGTCGGCGACAGATAGCTTTCGGATATCGGCTCTGACAAAGCGGGCGGGCGCGTTGTTGCGTTCGTAACTCTCACGACACTTCTCGTCGTCGTCGAAGCCGGCGATGACCTTGATTCCTGCGTCCAGCAAACCACGGGTCAGACCGCCTGCACCGCAGAAGAAATCAAATGCCATCATTCCCATTGCTTAACTCCCTTTTTGGAGTTTTCCTGGAGCAATCTCTGCAGCCCACGGTTCGAGGTCGCGATTGGGCACGCCGGGACGGCACGCCACACTAAGATATGCCCAAGCCACGAGTTCCCGGAAAGGACTGTCGATAGAGGCGACTCGCTCATACGGCTTCGTCTCTCCGATGTCGGATCTCGGCAGCAATTCCAATTTCTTCAGGTCCGCCATCATTGAGGGAATGCGTCCTTTCAATGGCGGAAGCGGCAGGATACCATCGCGATGGCCTGTGCTCAGAAAATGGCTATCGATGATCTTGGCGGCTTTCGCAGCAGGGAGGCCGGCCGCCTTTAAACCGGTTTCGTTGGGAACGCAGCAAGCGACTAAGATGGTTTCTGTTCTACCGCTTTGTCCCGCTACCATGTCACACGATGGTGTGAGAACGATTCGAAAAGCGCTAGGATCGTCAGGACTCCCGTTCTTGAGTTTGAGGATGTCTCCGAGTTTGATGTCTGTGCCGATGGGCGGATAGATATATTGCTCCCAGATGCTGAGCGCACCCAGTGTCAGTTCATCCATCAGAGCGGCCATGCGTCGGCGTCCGTGTCTGGTGACCGTGTCGTTATATTCTGTCGGGTCGGTGCAGACGGAGGATGCATAGGGCGCAACCTCACGCATGGCAACGGCGAATTGCTGGCGGATGTGTTGTTCGGCGTCTTGTAGTACCTTGGCGTGAGAGGCGAGACACTCAACCGCTGTCTTGAATTCCTGAAGGTCTGCGGCCTTCTTGACTCGTCTGACAAATGGATGAGCCTTCCGCGAATCGTCGTCCTCTTCCGGGAATGCCGAGTAGATGATGACTGGGCAGAATCGGTGGTTCCATATCACGTCGAAGGTGGGGCTTCCCTGATCCGTGCCGTTCGGGGGTATCCCCTCCATTCGGTCCACAATGGCAATGTGTGGCTGATGGTTGTCCAGTGCGCTTTCAATGTTGCGAAACGATACACAGGCGCACTGGAATGAGGAATCAGCCCATTTCATGGCAGAACGGACACTGTTCTCATCGTCGTCAATGAAGAGCATTTTCAATCGCGACATATGTCACCCTTTTCTCACAGGAACATCGAAACCAAAAGAAGCGCCGCCGAGAACACCATCACCGATGGTCATCTTGCCGCCGTACTCGGCAACCAGTTCTGAGGCTACAGTCAGCCCCATGCCAATACCGCCCGGCTTGCGAGTAAACCCCGCCCAAAGAACCTTTTCGCGGTCCTCTTCTTGGAGGCCCGGACCGTTGTCGTGAAGCCATACACGGACGCGCGAACCGCCAGCACATCGCATGATATGAAACTCCATCTTGCGCTTTCGGTCTTGAATCTGTCCCAACCAGAATACCGCATTCGTGATCAAGTTGAGTAGAATGGCGTCGAGTTCTCCTGGGTCAACGGCTACGTGTGTTTCGCCTTTAGGCAGACGGCACTCGATTTCCTTCCGGGCTATCTCCCCTTTTTCCAGACTCAGGCACGCCTCGATACGGGCCTCAAGCACCGAATGCCGATTGCGCCGCCTGAATCCTCGGCTGGCCAAGGGGGCGAAGGTGTCGGCAAGGCGTTCAAGCGAGTGGACCGACTCTTCGGCGGCCTTGTACTCCTCAGCAAGTTCCTTGTCCTTGAACGGGGCGAATCTGCCTCTGATGAAGGTCATGAAGCCGCCGAAAGCCGTGGTGCGATTCCTGATCTCATGGACCAGCATTTGGGCAATCGTGCCCACGGTTGCCAGTCGGCTGTAGTAAACGAAACGTTCTTGGATGGTCTTGCGAGCCGCATCCAGTTTCGCGCCATAACTGCGAACGACGGGAACCGCATCCGATGCATCCGCGCCTTCGTCGGCTAGGTCGGTGACATCTGACACCAGTTTGTCAGCGGAGAGTTGCCCGAAGAGGTCTTCGAGGGGTTTCTCGCGGTCAGCTTTCAGTCGGTCAACATCGCGTTCGTTCTCCAACAAGGCGACAATTGCCTTAAGTAGTTCCTCGAACTCGGCAACGGCAAGACCCGCGGCCAAATGCTCACGATCACTTGTGTCTCCGATGTCTGGGTTGTCTTCTGCCGAAATGGCAACGTAGCCGACCACTTGGCTTGTGCTTAGGCGTGTTCCAACCTTGCTTACCCTGCGCAAATCTAGACCAAGCCAGTCCCTCGCGTTTTCGGATTTCGGGAGTACCAGGATGCCGTCTCGATAAACGGAGATGCCTTTGTGCGCTCGGATGGCTTTTCGGACTTTGCTCTTCTGGAAGTCAAAGCGGTCGGCTATTTCCTGAGTGTCTTCGGAGGCAATATCCCAAGCCCTGATCTCAAAGGAGAAAGGTCCAGAGTGGATGTCTTTGTCGGAAAACGGGAATCGGGTGCGGTCTTGGATTGTGTCATAGATCTGTTCCCAAGAGTAGGTCAGTTCCTTCGTGCGAGGCTTGCCTTCTCGGATGGGAGTGTACTTGTAGGTGGCCTTGATATTGCCCTTCTCGTCGACCTTACCGGCTATTGAGTATTTCGGTTTGCCGAGGAAATCCGGGGATTCGATTCGGACCTCTTGTATGGGCTCGGCCCCCAGCGGGGAAAGAGAAATGTTGAAGTCGGCGACATGTGCAAAGGGCGATATGAGTCGGGCCATGTTATCTTCCAGGTCCCCGATTCGAGATTCATCCCATTTCCCTCTGAGCCCGAAGATGCGAAGTCGTGTGCCAGATGTTTTGAACGGGGATTCATCCGGGTACTTCCGGCAGTTGGCGAAGCAGGAACCCAGGTCATCACCCGAGGCGATGTCGTTCCAATTGACGCGCACTTCCCAGCACGGTTCGCCGGGCACTTGCGTCACCATGTGAAGCCGGTCGCCAAGACGGGCGACGGACAGCCGGCCCAGTCCCTTCTCGCCGGCAACGCGCCGCCGCTTCCTGCCGCTATACGTGAACGGGTTCTGTTCCCTGTATGGAGTCGCCACAAGACACCACACGTCGCGAATGATGTCCCGGGTCATGCCGAGACCGTCATCCTCGATCTCCAGGTAGTCGCCGTACTTGGCGTGGGTCTTGAACCGAATCCATACATTTGAGGCGAACGCATCGTAGGAGTTCTTCACGAGTTCGATTACGGCGACGACATCGTTAGTCACCAAGTCAGCGCCCAGCGCCGCGAAGACACGCGGATGCATTTTGAACCCGATCTTCTCAAAGCCCTTCGCGTCTTCAGGCGCCATAGAACCTCAACCTCCTGCGTGCCGAACGCGGGCCGTTTTCATGCGCGAGCCGGAAATGACGGCGTGCGTTTTTCCTGACTTCAGAAACCGACCAACTCGCCCTGCGATAGCGTCAAGGGCATTGGCCCGGTCGGCGCCTGCTGTCCTATAGCTGCATTCCCAGACAACCATGGTACGCCAACCCGCCCGATGCAGTTGCGACAAGACGCCGACATCCCGCTTGCGATTGCCTTCGAGTTTCGTCGTCCACCACTTCCGTCGCGTCGCCGGCAATGCTCCGAATCTACAGTCGTGGTTGTGCCAGAAACAACCGTTAACGAATACGACAGCCCTATGTTTGGGGAAAACCATGTCCGGCTTTCCGGGTAGTCCGCGGCCATGCAGGCGATACCGAAAACCGAGGCGAAAGATGCGCCGACGGATTTCGACTTCGGCAGCGGTGTTCTTTGACCGTACTGCCGCCATCATTCGGCTCCGGGTTGCCCTATCCACAGTATCCATACAGCCGCGCGGGAACGCCTGGGGGAATGAACACGTCAAATCCCTTTTTCCACAGGCGACGCATCATACAAAGGACGGCCCCTGCCATGTCGTTCTTCCTGGGCTCTCGGCCAACCGATGGAAAGAAGTACCCAAGGCACACGGCAGGACTTACCAGCCTCCACACATCATACACACGAAGACCAGCAAAGAGAATCCATCGAGAGAGAATGAAGGGGCCATTCTACATTTCCGGGGAGACGAAAAGAGCGGCAGACGGCGGAGCAAAAGCGGCAGCCGGTAGTCGGTGAGCCAGGGATCAGGAGTCAGGGGTCAGGGGTCAGCGAACGGCGGGTGCCTGCGGCCTTCTGCCTTTTTTCGCGTATTTGGCGTATTTCGCGGCTGAAGAACCCGGATTCCCGCCTTCGCGGGAATGACAAAGAAGGAGGAATCTGCGGCAAGAAAGCGGTAGCCGGTAGTCGGTTGACAGACAGTTCTCAGTCGGAAATCTGCGTCCATCGGCGTTGATCTGCGGTTGAAAAGGAGTTATCTCAGTGGCCAGTTCCCGGTTCTCAGTTGGGGGTCTCGGCGGTTCCACTATGGCCGGAATTTCGCTTGACACGGAATTACTGCACCTGTATGGTAATAGTATAACCGAATAGAGGTGTGTAGATGAGACAGTACCAATACGGAGGGTTTCGTCGTGAGCGGCCAGGTGTTATCATCCTCGACTCTCGCAACGGCGCGTTCGCCGGCCCTGCCTGGGCCGGGGCAGGCTCTTGGGCCGCCCGCCAAAAATGTGTTCACACAGAGGTACGAAGACACAAAGAAGAGGGATACGGTCATGACGACTTGGACCCCCAAAGCAGTTCGGCCAAACAAAGCCAATTCCCCCGCATGGCCAGAAGGGGCACGGGCCGACACGGACGGAAGCGGCCTTGCCGCTCGGGTCCATTGCGCCAAACAAAGCCAATTTCCCTCCTGTGGAAAGCAGTGGGTGCTGGCCAGCAAAGCCGCCAGCGGAGTTGCCCTGCGATCAATCGTGCGAAACAAAGCCAATTGGCCCGTACCGTCCGGTAATGGACAGGGCTGGCGGCAGCGTCAGGGGAGATGCCCTGGAACCAAGCGTGCGAAACAAAGCCAATTCCTGGCAGAGCACGAGGAAAGGTAAATGCTTGGGAGAGAAAGAGCTATGATGAATCGGATCCCCCAAGGGCCTTCGGCGAAACAAAGCCAATTTCCCTGCACGGCCAGAAGTGGGCCGGGGCGGCAAGGCCACCGGCGGAGCTGCACTGGGATCCTTCGTGCAAACAAAGCCAATTTGCCCGCACGGACCAGGAATGGGAAAGGGCTGGCGGCAGCACCAGGGGAGACGCCCTGGGGCCAAGCGTGCGAAACAAAGCCAATTGCCGGAGAGCCCGAGGCAACGCAAATGCTTTGGAGAGAAAGAGTTACGATGAATTGGGCCGCCAAAGGCTGCGGCGAAACAAAGCCAATTTCCCCGCCTGGACAGAAACGGGCGGGGGCCGGCAAGGCCGTCAGCGGCGCTCCCCCGGGGCCAAACATGCGAAACAAAGCCAATTCGCCGGACCATAGCTACTGCTACTATCTTAATAGGAAAGGCATCAGGAGAGTGATGCCCGATCTGGCGCCTGTGTAAAACAAAGCCAATTTCCGGGGCGGCTGCCTCAGGCACGGCAAGGGCCGTTGAGCCGCAAACGTAGTCACGGACCCGGCGCATCGAGGGGCGGCGAAAACAGTTGCTGCGTAGCCCCGGCGTCGTAGAATGGTAGTGGGCGAGACGGTTTCGCGGCGTGCGTTATGTAGGGGCAGGCCCCTGTGCCTGCCCGGTCTTGGGGTAGCCACAGGGGGCTACCCGTACGTTGGAGATTCGATTAGTGCGTATTGCGTTAGGACAGTTTAATGCGACGGTCGGCGACTTGGCCGGCAACGTCGAGAAGATGAAGCAGATGTGGGCCCGGGCCGTCGAGGCTGGGGCAGATCTGGTGGCGTTTCCGGAGTTGGCGATCTGCGGGTATCCGCCGGAGGACCTGGTCTATAAGAAACAGTTCGTCAAGGACAACCGCGCGGCGCTGGAGGAACTCGCCGCGTGGGTCGAAGGCGCCGCGCGTTCGGACCGCGGGCGAGCCGCCCGCGACACACAAGGGCGGGACGCCCTCGCCACGACTCTGGTCGTGGGTTTCGTCGAGTGCTCCGAGGGCAATCTGTACAATTCCGCCGCCGTGATTCAAGCGGGACGCATCGTCGATATCTACCGTAAGACCCTTTTGCCCAATACCAGCGTGTTCGATGAGCAACGGTATTTCAAGCCGGGCGCCCGACCTGTCATCATCGACATGGCGGGTCTGCGGGTCGCACTGACCATCTGCCAGGACATCTGGGACGACCAATGGCTGGCGAGTTTCTTCGCCGGGGCGGGCCGGATCGACCTGATGGTGAATATCTCGGCTTCGCCCTTCCATGTGAACAAGATTTACCAGAGGCACGAGGTCGTTGGCGATTGCGCCCAGATATTCCGCTGCGCGGTCGCCTACTGTAACCTCGTCGGCGGCCAGGATGAGCTGGTCTTCGACGGCCGAAGCCTCCTGACGGATTCGATGGGCAGGGTGGTCACACAAGCCAAAGCGTTCGACGAGGACCTGCTCCTGGCCGATATCGAGGCCGGCGAGGCCGGTGTGCACGTGCGGCCGCTGCAACCGCCGGTGGGCCAGCCGAAGGACGAGGTCGAGGAGGTCTACCAGGCCCTCGTGCTGGGGACCCGGGACTACGCCCTCAAGAACGGCTTCCAGCAGGTTCTGCTCGGGATCAGCGGCGGGATCGACTCGGCCGTGACCGCCGCCATCGCGGCGGCCGCTTTGGGACCCCAGAACGTCATTTGCGTCACCATGCCGTCGCGGTTCAACAGCCCAGGGACCATCGCGGATGCGAAACTGGCGGCGGACAACCTCGGCTGTCCCCTGCTGACGATCCCCATCGAGCCGATCCTCAAGCCCTTCAACGAGTCGCTCAAGGCCGAGCCCCGCTGGAACGACCGAGGCCTGGCCTACGAGAACCTCCAGGCCCGGATTCGCGGCATGATCCTCATGTCCCTGAGCAACCAGATCGGTGCCCTGGTCCTGACCACGGGCAACAAGAGCGAGGTCTCCGTCGGCTACAGCACACTCTACGGCGACACCGCCGGCGGCTTCAGCGTTATTAAGGATGTGCTCAAGACGATGGTCTATCGGCTGGCGGAGTACATGAACGAACTCGCCGGGCATCGCCCCGGCGGAGCGGGGCTACGCCCTGACGGAGCCGGGCGCGAAGCGATCCCGGTCAGCGTGATTCAGCGGGTGCCGACGGCGGAGCTGCGGCCCAACCAGAGGGACCGAGACTCGCTGCCGGAATACGACGTGCTCGACCGGATCATCATGGGCTACGTCGAGCAGGATCAGTCCGCCCGGGACCTCGTGGAGTCAGGCCTGCCGGCCGGGGAGGTCGAACGGGTCATTCGGATGATCGATCGAAATGAGTATAAAAGGAGGCAGTCGCCGCCGGGTGTGCGGATCACGGCCAAAGCCTTCGGCAAGGACCGGCGATTGCCGATCACAAATCACTATACGACGACAATAAGAAAACCCGAAATCCGAAATCCGAAATCCGAAACAAATTCAAAGCACGAATGACTCAAACACCGTCGCAGGCCGGCGGGCCCGTTTGGGATTGCCGCGCTTCGCTCGCAATGACATGTTTGGGATTTCGGTCGTTCGTGCTTGTTTCGGATTTCGCGAACGACACGCGGCAACCGACATCCGCCTGCGGCGGAGTTGTCGAAATTAGGATCTTCTTTCTCAGTGCGTGGCGGATGGCCCCATCTCGGCGAGGGCCTCTCCAATGGTCCGGACGAAGGCGGTCACGGCCAGCACCCCCGTGGCCGTGACGGTCAGTCCGTCTTTCTCCACGGCATTGCCCGTGTACAGGGCGCCGCCCTGGACGAGCCGGGCTTGCTCCGACAGGTAGGCCGTCGCCCGCGCGCCCTTGAGCGCGCCGGCGCCGGCAAGAATGCTCGGGGCCGTGCCGATGGCCGCCAGCACCTTTCGCTTCGCGGCCGCTTGGCGGACCACGCCCGCCACGACGGGACTGTTGAGGTAGTCGATCGTGCCGACGCCGCCGATGAAGACGATGGCGCTGAAGTTGTCGAGATTGGCCTGGTTCAAAAGCAGGTCCGCCCGCGCGGTCCCGCCCATCATGCCCGTCAGCAGCCCCATGCGCGTGCTGGCGAGGAGGACTTGGGCGCCCGCCTGCTCCAAGCCGCGTTTCGTCGCCAGCAACTCCTCATCCTGGAAGCCCTGGGGCGGCACGACGAGCAGGACCGTCGCCTGGGACGCCCGGGCCTGACCGCCCGGTGTCGAAGGGGCCTGACCCGCCGGGTAGCCTACGAACGCGACGTAGAGCGGCTCCTGGGTTCGAAGGCCGCGCATCACTCTCCGGACCGCCGCCGCATCGACGGCATCGATGCTGACGAACGTCAGACCCTGGGCCACCGCCTCGAGCTGCATACTCCGGGACATCTGGCCGGCCTGGAGCAGCATGACCGTCCTGCCCCGCGTGTTGTAGCGCCGGTTGTAGTCCGGGGCAGAGGCCGCCAGGACCACCTGACAACCCCCGGTCGGCGCCCCGGTCTGATTCATCAGGGCGGCGGCCATTGCCTCCCGCACGTCCTGGTCGTCGATTTGCTGCAGCGTGTGGTCCAGGGGATTGTAGAGATGGACGCCGTTGGGCAGCACGAAATAGACCTTCATGGCGGTGATCTCGGTGGGGGCCGCCACGGGGCCGACGGGATTCGTGCTGGGAGCCACGATGACCTTCTGGAGCGCCCAGGCAAGCTGGCTGATCTTCGGCAGGTCCAGCCGTTGACTGCCCGGCACCGCCAGGTTGTGCAAAGCCAGCAGCGCCTGCTCAACACCAACGGCGCTGCTGGTGGACGGCTCCGGAAGCTGGATCACCTGGAGCCGGGAGGCCGCCGCCCGGCGCGTTGGCCCGGGCTGTGACTGCCGTCCCGTGCCAGTGCCGGCGACGGCAAGCAAGCCGAAGAAAACCATTTGCACTTTTCGAGAGCACCATGCACCGTGATTGCCTGAGGATGTCCTGCCTGTCATCGTTCTATCCTCCAATCAATTTGTAGTAGCCATCGATCTCATCGCGATTGCGTCTCTGTATCTTACCCGATTCTCCATCCCTTTGCCAGTCAGAGTGTCTACTTCCCGGCCGCCGGCGACGGGCTCGTTTTGAACGGCCTGTAGAGCGGGTCGCCGATCAAGAGCATTTGCCAGGAGTTGAGCGGCTGGGTCAGATAATACGCCTCCACGAGGCAGTGACCGTCGAAGAGCGCCCCGAAGAACAGCTTGGGCTCGGGAAACGCGTGGAGATAGGGCTCCCCCACCGGCCCGAGGGTGGCGGTAATGCCGTGTTTGAGCATGGCCGGACACCACTGCGTGCTGTTCGGGTCATGAAGGCTGGCCGCCTCGAAACTGGCGATGTGGTACCCGACGGCGCCGTCCACGAACTCGAACGCATCGACGTACTTGCTCACGCTGTACCAGCCGCAATAGAGGGCCGTCTGCGGACAACTGCCGGGCGGGAACAATTCCGCCGTCCGCTCCTCCTTCACGGGCAGGGACGTTCGCAGCCGGATCAATAGCGCCAGATCACGGAGCGACTGATCGTAGTAGCTGTACAAATCCTTGCCGGACAACCCTCGCGAGTCGACGTACGCGATGCCCGTCAAGCCCTTCTCCTCCGCCACCATCGCCTTGTCGATCAGGCCCTTGGCGATGCCGTAGCTCGGGCCGTCGAGCCGCGAGACCATCAGCGTCTTGAAAGGCGGCGCCTGGGCCGGGTTTCGCAAGGCGTTCGGCTGCCAGCGGTACAGCTCGTACCCGCTGCACAGGACCAGGGACAGCTCGCTGTCCACGGACGCCTCCGTCTCCGTCCCCATGATCCGGCCGATATCCGCCTGGATCTGGGATACCGCGAGCTGATGGGTGCGATAGGGGACCGAGTCGGTCTGGCCTTTCTGCTCCAGCTCCGTGACGGCCTGCTTTTCCTGCTCCAGCAGTTGGCGCAGTTGTTTGAGCTGCGCCTCGTATCCGGCCTGGGGCTTTCGCGGCCCGACCCGGAACGGAACGCCGTAGGTGGTCACCAGGCACTTGATGTCCCCGAGGTCCTTGTGGGACAAGAGGGTCCGGCGAATGGGCCCGGCCAGCCGCTGATCGTAGTCCTCCCGGCCGATCGTGTCACGCAGCGGCGTTCCCAGCGCCACCGGGATCACGCGATTGGCGGGAATGCCCCGCTTCTCGCAGTAGTACCGCGCCAGCCGGACCGAAGCGGCATTGTTCGTATTGGCGACGACCAGAATCTCATTCGGCTCCAGCGCCCAGGCGCACCGGCAATAGGACAGCAGGATGACCAGACAGGTTACCGCACATTTCCACATCATGAACCGTTCCTCAAGTCACTCCTCGCGATTGGCTCTCGTCCGCCGACGGGTGCATTCGGCCCGGGAGTACCTCTTTTCATAAATTCCCTGGCGGGCGAAGACCCGCACGAACGTGGCCAACAAGATCCGGGCGTCCAATCCCAGGCTGACCTGCTCCACGTACTTCACGTCGAGCTCCAGCTTCTCTTCGCGCCTCAGCTCCCCCCGGCCACAGACCGGTGCCAGGCCCGTCAGTCCCGGCTTGACGAGGAGCCGTTTTCTCTGCCGCTCGTCCCACTCCGCCACCTGCGCGACATACAGCGGCCTGGGACCAACGAGACTCATGTCGCCTCGGAGTATGTTAACCAGTTGTGGCAGCTCATCAAAAGAGGATTCCCGCAGGAATCCGCCGATCTTCGTCAGCCGGGGATCGTCGCCGGACTTCGGACTCGGTCCGAACGGGTCCGCGCCGCGCCGCATGGTCCTGAACTTGTAGAACGTAAAGGGCCGGCCGTTCTGGCCCGCTCGCTCCTGCCGGAAAATCGCCGGCCCCCGACTGGTGAGCCGGATCGCCACAACAATGCCCGCCAGTACCGGCGACAAGATCGCCAGCATCAAGCTCGCCACGAGCAGATCGAACAGTTTCTTGAGAAGAGCATACATCGTATGGCACCCGAGTCACGACCGCGGCGGGACCCCTGTCAGAAAAGGCGGGCGTATTGTTGCGCGAGCACTTCGTAGGTGTGCGTGCGCTGCACGTATTGCCGGGCCCGCTCACCCATGCTTCGCAGCTCCTCTTTGGGCATTGGGGCGATCCGGTGCACCGTGCCCGCCAGGACTTGCGGGTCCTCGGCCGGGATGGAGAAGCCGCACTTCGCTTCCGCCACTTCATCGTGAATCGTGTCGATGGCGAACAGGATCGGCAGCCCCGCCGCCATGTACTCGAAGAGCTTGTTGGGACTGACACCGTAGCGGAAGAGGTCCTTCTTTTGCAGGCCGAGGTAGCCCACATCCGCCGCCTGCGTCAGGGCCGCCATCTGCGACCGCGGCACCGGCGGCAGAAACGTGACGTTCCTCAGATCCGCCTCCCGTGCGCGCTTTTGCAGTGAGTCTTTCTCAGGTCCCTGCCCCACGAGCAAGAAGTGAACCTTGGGCTCGTCGGCCAGAAGCCGGGCGGCCTCGATGACGTTCTCCAGAGCGTTGACCACACCGTGACTGCCGCTGTAGAGAATGATCAGCTCATTCTGCCTCTTCAGGTTTTGAATGACTTGGTCGTACTCGGCCGGCAGTGGCTCGACATTCTCCTGCAGAGCCCGCGGGTCGATGCCGTTGGGGATGTAGACGAACTTGTCCTCGTCCAGCCCGTGCGCGGTCATGTAGTCCTTTGCCCCGCCCAGCAGCGAGACGGTGTGGTCGCAGCGCTTGTAGCCGAGCCGCTGGGCCCAGGCCATCGCCCGGACAAACGGATGTCGCGGCGAGTGCCCCCCCACCTCCAGAATCGTCAGGGGCCAGAGGTCCCGCACCTCGAAGATGAATTTCGCGCGATATTTCCTCGCCAGCCGATACCCATTGATAGCCACGAGGAAGCACAGATGATGACCGGCCTCAGACCCATCTGCCGGAACTGCTGCGCGAGGTAGTAGTGCCGGTACTCCATCCCATGGACCCGGCTGCCCGCGTAGTGGTTGACGATCCAGATGACCTTGCCGCTTTCAGTTGACATCGTACGGGTGTGAGCAGATACGGGATCGATCGTTGTCGCTTGTCATCCTGAACGAAGCGCAGCGGAGTGAAGGATCTGGGCCGCGAATTAGAGCAACCTCCCGTTCATGCGCCAGATCCTTCGCCTTCGGCTCAGGATGACAGAGAAGGATCAACTCAGGACCGTGAGGATCGCCTCCACAACCGCGTCCTGCATCTCGCGGGTCAGCTCGGGATAGATGGGCAGGGCCATGATCGCGTCGGCCGCCTTCTCGGCTTCGGGGAAATCGCCCTCGCGGTAGCCCAGGTCGGCGAAACACTCCTGCAGATGCGCGGGCACCGGGTAGTAAATCTCGCAGCCGATCTTGTTGGCCTTGAGGTGCGCGACGACCTCGTCCCGGCGCGGCACGCGGATGCAGTACTGGTTGTAGATCGTCTGGCAGTCCGGGCTGATGTAGGGCGTCTGCACGACCGTGCCGGCGAACCTCTCGTTGTAGTACGCGGCGTTGCGTCGGCGGGCCTCGGACCAGTCGGCCAAGTGCGGCAGCTTCACGAGAAGGGCCACGGCCTGGATCGGGTCGAGCCGGAAGTTGGCACCGATGAACTTGTGATAGTATTTCGGCTCGGCGCCGTGATTGCGCATGAGCATCAGACGCTTGTAGAGGGCTTCATCGTTCGTGACGACCATGCCGCCGTCGCCGATGCCGCCGAGGTTCTTGCTCGGGAAGAAGCTAAAGCACCCGGCCTTGCCGATGCTGCCCGCCTTGCGGCCCTTGTAGGTGCTCGTGATCGACTGGGCGGCGTCCTCGATGACGGCCAGCTTGTACCGCCGGGCCACCGCCATGATCGGGTCCATATCCGCCATCTGCCCGTACAGATGGACCGGGACGATCGCCTTGGTCCGCCGGGTCACCGCCACCTCGATCTGGTTCGGATCGATGTTGTACGTCTTGGGGTCGATATCGACGAGGACCGGCGTGGCGCCGACGCGCGCGATGCAGCCCACGGTCGCAAAGAACGTGAACGGCGTCGTGATCACCTCGTCGCCCGGACCGATCTCCAGGCTCATCAGGCAGTTCAGAATCGCATCGGTCCCACTCGAGACGCCGACGGCGAATTTGCAGCCGCTGGCCGCCGCGATCTTCTGCTCCAGTTCCAGCACTTTCGGCCCGCCGATGCAGATCTGCGAGTCCAGCACCTCGGAGATACCGGCCAAAACCTGGTCCTTGATCGTCGCGTACTGTGCCTTCAAATCCAGCAAAGGTACTTCCATGATGCGTCCTTTTTCCAATCACGGTCTGTTCTAACAGAGCTTCTGCTGATCAGCTTCGTGCTTTTTCCTTCCTCAAGTAAGCCTAATCTCCATTTTGCAGAAGCTCACTTCCTAATATCTCGGTAAGAGACCTTTCCAACCCGTTGCTCCTGGGGCAGCGGCGCTTCTTCGTCCAAGTCGAGGCAGCGCACGACGCCGGGCTGCACCTGCTGGTACCGGTACCCACTCTCCGGGCACACCATGACGCCCTCGGCATCAGGCGCCGGCAACGGAATTCCATGCCGGCTGACCCAGTCAACATGCTTGGCCGGCACACCCAGCATCAGAGCGTAATCCGGCACGTTCTTCGTCACCACGGCGCCCGCCCCGATGAAGCAGTAGCGCCCCAGCTCGACGCCGCAGACAATCGTCGCATTGGCGCCGACCGTCGCCCCCCGGCGCAAGACCGTGCGCTCGTACAGATCGTGCCGGACGATCTGCGACCGCGGGTTCGACACGTTCGTCAGGACGCAACTGGGTCCGAGAAAGACATCATCCTCGATTGTGGTCCCGGTGTAAATGGCGACGTTGTTCTGGACCTTGACATTGTTACCCATCACCACGCCGCTGCTGCTGACGAGCACATTCTGGCCGAAGATGCAGTTGGCGCCGATCTGTGAATCCTTCATGACATGGCAGAAATGCCAGATCTTTGTCCCCTTGCCGATCCGGCAAGGCTGGTCCACATACGCCGATTCGTGAACGAAGTAATCACTCTTCATAACGTTGGTATCCTTCTCTATGGCTGCTTCAACTCCACACAAATCCGAAATTCGAAATCCGAGACAAATTGCGTTTCCGTTAACCACCGGCTCTGCCGGTGAGCATTCACAAGGCTCTGCCGTTTCGTGCGTGTTTTTGGGTAGGTAGTTCCCCTTGAGGAAGGCCCCGCCGGGCCCAGGAGA
>JAPLMX010000044.1 GCA_026386805.1 Phycisphaerae bacterium
CCGGTCCGACGATCCGCCGCCGCATTGCCCTGGACATGCAGCGTGAGGAGCAAGCCATCGGGCGTTCCAGCACGATCGCCACGCTTCACAGCGAGCGAAACGAAACCTTCACATCCAGGTAACTATGCTACAGTCTCGAAAATCGCGAGCTTATGCGGGACGGGGTGACTTCTCCGTCATATAAAGCCTTGTGTCAAAAGAAGTTGCCTCTGTTACTGGCGACACGGAGAATTCCGCGGGCCTTCCCCATCCGCGGCTCGCCCACACCCTGTGCATCCGCGTGACAAAGCCGAATTGGCTCACGCGGTTTCCGAGCTCTCCATTTTTGCCCGGCGTGCGAAAATGGCACTTGACGGCCGGCACAGACGTATATATGATAGATAATGAACGATTAGCATTGAGTCATTGAAAACTGAATAGCGAATGTGGTCAGGTTTGGTCGCGGCTGGTCCAGACGCTGACTCTTGGCAGCCGCCGGTGTACGCCGGGAGCGGGCAACCCTACGCAGACCGCGGGCGTCCAACAAGAGGCCCGCATCAAACGAAGCCAATTTCCGCGGCCACCAGGAACTACAGGTGCTTGGGAGAAGAACAGTGGCCAGAAGAGAATGCGAAACGAAGCCAATCTGGTCTGGAGCCGGTGTGCGCGGGGCCCTGTCCGACCAAGCGTGCGAAACAAAGCCAATTGGGCCTGGAGCCGGTGTACGCAAGGCCCTGGGAGCCCCAGACCGGTCGAGCGCGCCAAACGAAGCCAATTCCCGCTCCGGACTGCCGCCGCCGTACGCCGGGACCCTGTCCGCCCGAGAGTGCGAAACGAAGCCAATTCGCGCTCATCCGGTTTTCGCGTACTTGCGGGGACCGAGGAGAAGAGAAGAGGCGGTTCAGGGGGGGCGGTGGTCCGTTCCTTTCGGTGGAACCGCGGTATCGTTCCGTCGGTCTTGGGCGAGCGTCAGATACCTCGTGTTCGGAAATCATGGAAGAGCCGAACACCAGCGGCGGGAAAACCCGTTTGACGAACGCGGAGCGGATCGAGGGGCTTCTCCTCCGCCTATGGGCCGTCTTCAAAAGGGGTCGGTCCATGAACCGCAACTTCGCCACCGCAGGGCCGTGCGGACTTGGGCTCCGACGCCTGGGGGAGGCAGGAGACACGACCTTCTCCCCTGAACCGCCTCTGGAGAGCCAGCGAGGGGGATGGGGATGCGACCGCGAAGCGGAGAAAGACCCGCTATAGGAAGTCAAGATGGAAATAGAAGACGTCGGTCCTTACCTTTGGATAAGTCCGCAGGTCCACTCTTGGAACGCAAACGTACGCTAAAACCGGATGAGCCCCAATTCGGCTTGGCGTGGGCATACGCGGGGCCTTGGGAGCCCCGGACAGGTCGAGCGCGCCAAACGAAGCCAATTTCCGCGGGGCCGCCACGAACAACGGGGTTTGGAGGAAGAAGAGTTCTGGGGAGAACGTGCAAAACAAAGCCAATCGGCGCCGGCGAGATTTGGGCGTAAGCGATTGCAAACAAAAGAGTTATGAGTGATTTACCCCGGATTGGGGGTTCGTAAAAACAAAGCCAATTCCCCCGACGGCAGGCCCGGGGCGGGCGCTTAGGGCATTCTCAACCGACAAGTACGCAAAAACCGGAGGAGCCGCAAGAATTGCATTGAAAGAGTCGTTCTCCGACGTATAATGCATGGTTTCGGAAATGTTTGGGAGTCATAACCATGAAGGACAAGATACATCCGAAGTACAACAAGGTCGTGGTCCACTGCGGCTGCGGCAACACGTTCGAGACGCGGAGCACCGCCGAGGAGATCCACGCGGAAACCTGCTCGATGTGCCACCCGTTCTACACCGGCAAGCAGCGGTTCATGGATACGGCCGGCCGGATCGAGCGCTTCCAGAAGAAGTACGGCACCTCGTACATCAAGAAGCCCAAAGAAGAACAGCCGAAGAAGTAGCTGCGTCAACGATGGTACCATAAGCTCCTGTTTCCGCTGCGGCGGACGCAGGGGCTTTTCATTTATGATTTACGATTTATGATTTCTGATTCACCTGATTCATGAGTCGTGAATGGGGCTATCTTTACCAATGGCCGAAGAATCGAGCAGCCTGATCGCGATCCTCGACGATCTCGATGCGCGCTACGAAGAGATCGAGCGCCAAGTCTCCGACCCTGCGCTCGCCCGGGAAACGACCAAGCTGATACGCCTATCCAAAGAGCGAGGCAAGCTCCGGCCCCTCGTCTTGAAATACCGCGACTACAAGAAGGTTGCCGCGGGGATCGGCGAGGCGCAGCAGATGCTCGACGACAAAGCGACCGACCCCGACCTCCGGGCGATGGCACAGGAGGAAGTCGAGCAGTTAGGGGCCAGAAAGAAGGTCCTGCTGGAGGACCTCCAGAACACGCTGGTCATGGCCGACGAGTTGCACGTCGATTCGGTTATCGTGGAAATCCGGGCCGGCACCGGCGGCGAAGAAGCCGCCCTGTTCGCCCGCGACCTGTACGACATGTACGGCCGGTACGCCGCCAAGCGACACTGGAAGGTGGAACAGCTCGACTTCAGTCCGTCCGACATGGGCGGATTCCGCGAAGTGATTTTCAGCGTCAAGGGCGAAGGCGTCTGGGCGGAGTTGGGCTATGAGGGCGGCGGCCACCGTGTCCAGCGCGTGCCCGAGACGGAGGCCCAGGGCCGGATTCACACCTCGGCGGCTACTGTGGCCGTGCTGCCCGAGCCGGAGGACGTGGATGTCGAGATCAATCCGGCCGACGTGGTCGAGCACGTGAGCCGAGCCGGCGGGCCGGGCGGGCAAAACGTCAATAAGGTCAGCAGCGCCATCAAGCTGGAGCACGTCCCGACGGGCATTACGGTCAGTATGCGGGAGGAATCCAGCCAGCACAAAAACCGCGCCAAGGCGTGGCGCATCCTCCGCAGCCGGGTTTTCGAGCTGTACGAGAGCCAACGCCGGGCCGAGCGGGAGTCGCAGCGCCGCACCATGATCGGCTCGGGCGACCGGTCCGACAAGATCCGCACGTACAACTTCCCGCAGAACCGCATGACCGACCACCGGATCGGGCTGTCGCTGTACAACTTGGACAAGGTCATGGCCGGCGATATCGACGAGCTGATCGCCGCCCTGCGCGAGCACGATCGGCAGCAGCGAATCAAGAATCTGCAAGCCTCGTCACGAGCGGGCGCCTCGACGCCCAAGTAATCAAGGCAAAGGAAGCCCGAAATCCGAAATCCGAAACAAATTCAAAATCCAAAGCACCAATGACCGAAACGCGGTCGCCGGCTCTGCCGCGTTTTGAATTTAGGATTTGGCACATCGGGATGTGTTTCGCCTTTCCGGAACGACACCGGGCAACAGGCTTCCGCCTGCGGCGGAGTTGTCGAATTTCGAATTTGGTCTCCTATGATCGTTGTCGTTACAGGAATGGTTGGCCTCAACAAGAAGAGCTATCTTGAGGAGGTCTGCCGGATCGCCCGCCGGGAGGGCCGAGAAATCACCCTGTGCAACGTCGGCGACATGATGTACGCGGAAGCGCCGGACGTGCCGCCGGGCAAGATCCTCGATATCTCGCTGAAACGGCTGCACTCGCTGCGGCGCAGCGTGTTCAAGGACATCGTCATCGAGGCCCGCCGGGCCCCCAACCTGATCGTCAACACGCACGCGACGTTCCGCTGGCGCCACGGGCTGTTCCCGGCCGTGGATTTCGACCAGATGCGGCAGCTCAATACCGATATGTACGTCTGCCTGATCGACGGCGTCGCCGCGATGCACCTGCGGCTGCTGCAGGACCACGCCATGGAGCATACCCTCAAGGACCTGATCGTCTGGCGGGAAGAGGAGATCATCAGCACCGAGATGCTCTGCAAGGGCATCAACGACAAGATCCCCTTCTACTGTCTGGCCCGGGGCGGCAAACAGGAAACCGCGGAGACCTTCTACCGACTCGCATTTGAGAGGCAGCTCAAAAGAGCCTATCTAAGCTTCCCCATGACGGCGGTGGCCAGGATCGAAGCGGTCACGGAAGAAATCGCCGAGTTCCGCCGGCGGATGAAGCAGTCCTTCATCTGCTTCGATCCGGGCGACTTGGAAGAAGCGTATCTGCCTGTCGTGGCCCGACAGGCCCACGAACAGGGGCAGGGCTTCATCGAGGCGCTGGTCGCCGGCCAGCCCGTCCGCTTGGACACGGAGGAAGTCCTGCAAATCGAGCGGGACGTCAACAACCAGATCTACGCCCGCGACTTCCTGCTGATCGATCAGGCTGACATGATCGTCAGTTTCGTGCCCGCCCTGCCGGATGGGAGGGCCGCCATCTCCAGCGGCGTCGAGCGGGAGCTCCAGCACGCCCACGAAGCCGCCAAAGAGGTCTACGTGATCTGGACGGCCCAGCAGCATCCCTCGGTGTTCGTGACCCAGACCGCCAACGCCATGTTCTCCAGCGTGGACGAGGCGACCCAATTCCTGCAGCACAAATACGGGAGTTCCCCATGACCGCATCGGAAGGGCCGGCCGCGACGGCGGAACGCGACATATCCGCTCCGGATTTAGCCAAGTACATCGACCATACGCTCCTGAAGGCCGAGGCGACGCGGGCGGAGATCCTGCGGATCTGCGATGAGGCCGTGACCTATGGTTTTCACGCCGTGTGCGTCAATGACCGCTGGCTGTCGCTCGTGGCGGACCGGTTGCAGGAGACACCGGTTCAGGTGGCCGGCGTCGTGAGCCTGCCGCTGGGCGCCGACACGACGAAGATCAAGGCCGCCCAGGCCCAGGATGCCATTTATGCCGGCGCCGACGAGATCGACATGGTGGCCGATTTGGCGGCCATCATCGAGGGCGACGCGCGGTATCTGCTGGACCAGTTGATGACGGTGCTACGGGTCTGCCGGGTCATGAAGCCGCCCGTCCTGTTGAAGGTCATCATCGAGTCGGCGGCGCTCACGCACGAACAGAAGGTCTTCGCCTGCCAGATGGCCGAGAAAGCGGGCGTCGATTACGTCAAGACCAGCACGGGCTATCATCCCGCGGGCGGAGCGACGGTGGAGGATGTGCGGCTCATGAAAGAGACCGCTCCCAAGTGCAGGGTCAAGGCGGCCGGCGGGATCAAGACCGTTGGGCAGGCGCTCGCGCTGCTCAGCGCCGGGGCCGACCGGATCGGCACCTCCGCCGGCGTGGCGATCATTGAGGAGGTTCGCGAACATGGCCGAGGAATTCGTCAGTGAGCCCGTCCAGCCGGTCGCCGGCACATTCGACACGACGCGGATGGCCCGAGGCGAGCCGGGACTGCCGCAGCGATTCGTCTGGCGAGACCAGGAGTACACCGTCGCGGCGGTACTGGAGGTCTGGAAAGAGGATGGACCTTGCAGGCATGGCAGCGGCGAGATGTATCTCCGCAAACACTGGTTCAAAATCGTCACCGCGCAAGGCCCGCAAATGACGCTCTACTTCGAGCGGCAAGCCCGGTCGAAGCAGCAGAGCAAAATGAGATGGTGGCTGTACACCATCGACCGAGAGAAGCCACTTGGTTGACCACGGACATATCCCTTGCAGACTGCACTGTCGTCAGGTTCGCGCCTCGACAACGTTGCAAGCCCTGAGCGAGACTTTCGCAGGACGGCCATCCGCCTCCATTCTGGGGGCCAATCCGGCCGTGATTGATGGCGGCGGATTCAGCTACTGGGCCGCCGAGCCGCGCGAGGTCTTTGAATTCACCGCGGCGCAGACGGACCCGTTTGCGAAGCTCGAAAGCGTCCTGGGCAGATACAGACTCGCCAATGGGTCCGGCGATTCCCAGAGGACGGACCGTCCACCATCCGGCATGTTCTGCGGCGGGTGGATCGGGTACTTCGCGTACGAGTTGGGCCGGTGCATCGAGCGAGTGCCGCAGAGGGCCGTCGATGACCTCCACCTGCCTCTGATCCGATTGTGCTTCTACGACCGGGTCATCGCCTACGACCACCGTTCGGACGTCTTCTGGCTCATGGCTCTGGAATTGCCCGACGATTCCGAGAAACCGGCCGAGAAAATTGCCGCCTTGGAGCGCCACCTGGACCGATCACGACAGGTCCAGCCCCCGAAGCTCTCCCGCGTAAACATCGAGGCAGTTGACGCCGCCAGCATTCGCCGAAACATGACACGAGAGGATTACCTGGATGCCGTGAGCCGGATAAGAAACTATATCCGGGACGGCGAGATCTACCAGGTGAACTTCTCGCATCGCTTCGAACAGTCCTTCGAGGGTAGACCGATTCAGCTTTTCCACGGGCAGAACCGTTACAATCCGAGCGGCTATGCCGCCTATCTCGATGCCGGCGACTTCCAGATCGTCAGCACATCGCCCGAGATGTTCATCACCATCCGCGACGGGGTCATCCAGACGAAGCCCATCAAAGGGACACGTCCGCGGATCGAGGCCTCGGACCCACGCATGTCGAGGCTCAACGAGCAGCAGTTCCACGACCTCCTGACGAATGAAAAGGAGCAGGCGGAGTTGAACATGATCATCGACCTGGAGCGCAACGACGTGGCGCGAATCTGCAAGCCGGGGACCCGCCATGTCATCCCGCCCAGAACGATTGAGACCTATCCCACGGTATTTCACGCGGTGGCCACGATCGCCGGAGAGCTGCGGGACGGCCTCACGTTCAGCAACGTCCTCCAGGCGATGTTCCCGGGCGGCTCGATCACCGGCGCACCCAAGATCCGCGCCATGGAAATCATCGACGAGCTCGAGCCGACCGCGCGGGGCGTTTACACCGGCGCGATCGGATACCTCGGCGTCGATGGGACTGTCTGCTTGAACATCGCCATTCGAACCATTATCATCACGAGCGACCGTGCGTTTGTGCAGACCGGAGGCGGAATCGTGGCCGACTCCGACCCGCAGGCCGAGTGGGACGAAACGATCACGAAGGCCAGGGCGCTGTTGGCGGGCATAAGTGCCACCGCGAGTGTTGACTATGGCTGAGAAGGTCTTTCTCAATGACAATTTGATCGACCGGGAAGAAGCCCAGGTTTCCGTCACGGATGGTGGTTTCCTGTATGGCGCCGGGCTCTTTGAGACGATGCGCAGTCACCATGGGGTGGTTTTCCGTCTGGAGGACCATCTGGACCGGCTATTCTCGAGCGCTCGTGCCTTGTCCATCTCTCATCCGTTTGAGAAGGCCTACCTCCGGGAGGCCATTGATCGGTTGCTCCAAGCCAATCAACTGGCCGAGGCGCGGCTCCGGCTGACCCTGACCAACGGTCCCTTGATGGTGTCGGAAGAACAGCGAAAGCCAACCCTGCTGATCACGGCCACGGAGTTTCGGCCGTATCCGGCGGAATACTACCAGGCAGGCGTGCTGGTCATTCTCTGCCCGTTCCGGCAGAATCCCACGGACCCGACCTGCGGACACAAGACGACAAGCTATTACCCGCGTCTGCTGGCACTGGACCTGGCCCATCGGAAACGTGCGGCCGAGGCTCTGTGGTTCACCACGGACAACCGCTTGGCGGAAGGCTGCGTCAGCAATATCTTCCTCGTGAAGAAGTCGATTCTCCATACGCCGCCCCTGGAAACGCCGGTGCTTCCGGGCATCGCCAGAAGAACGGTCGGCCAGTTGGCTGGGCAACAGTCGCGTGAGCTGGTGGAGAAGGACCTTTCCCTATCGGACGTGCTGGAGGCCGACGAGATCTTCCTGACGAACGTCATCATGGAGGTGCTGCCGGTCATCGGTGTGGAGCAGCACACGGTCGGCGACGGCAAAGTCGGGCCTATCACCAAGAGACTCCAGGAAGGCTTTCTCCAAATCATCGAACAGCAGTGCAGGAGGCAGGAACAATGAAGGTGCAAGACATCGCGGCGGCCGTGGAGAAGATTACGCCGCTCGGCTTGGCCCAGCCGTGGGACAACGTTGGCCTGCTCATCGGCGATCCGGAGCAAAACGTCAAGAACGTCCTGCTGACCATCGACACGACACAGGCCGTGGTTGCCGAGGCGAAGGAGCTGGAGACTGACCTGATCCTGAGCTATCACCCCGTCATCTGGGACGGACTCAAGAAGATCAGGACGGACGGCCCGTCGAAGACCGTCCACGAGATCATCCGCTCGGGGATGTCGGTCTTCTCTATTCACACGGCCTTGGACGCCGTCGGAGGCGGTGTCAACGATGGCCTCGCCGAAATCCTCGGCATCCAGAACGCCAAACCCATCGGCGATTACGTCCAGTACTCGCCCCAGGATTACTACAAATTCGTCGTGTTCGTGCCCGTCGAGGCGATGGCCAAGGTGGCCGGCGCCGTCTTCGAGGCCGGGGCGGGCTGGATCGGCAATTACCGCAACTGCGGATTCCAGACGGAAGGCACCGGGACCTTCCTGCCTCTGGAGGGAGCGAATCCGGCCCTCGGCCAGCAGGGCAAGTTCGAGAAGGTCCAGGAGGCCCGGTTCGAGACGATCGTGCCGGCAGACAAGGTCCAGGCCGTCGTCGAGGCGATGAAGAAAGCCCACCCCTACGAAGTGCCGGCATTTGACATCTACAAGCTTTTCGATTATGCAAGCCGGTTCGGACTGGGTAGAATCGGCCCGCTGGCCGAGCCAATGCGGCTGGATCGGATCATCGAGGCGGTGAAACGCCGGACCGGGGCCAAGGCGGTCGGCCTGGTCGGCGACCAGAAACGGCTTGTGCGAAAAGCGGCCGTCTGCGCCGGCACCTGCGGCGAGATCCTGAATCTCATCATCGCGGCCGGCGCCGACCTGTACCTGACGGGCGAGCTGAAGCACCATCAGGCCCTGGCCGCCCAGGAGGCCGGACTGACCTGCATCTGCCTGAGCCACACCGTCTCGGAACGGTTCATCCTGAAGAAGCTGGCCGGACAGATCAGGGAACTAGTTGACAAGGTCACGATCAACATCAGCAAGAAGGACGCCGACCCCTTCACGTGGAAGAGTGTTTGAAGTTTCCAGTTGTAGGGTGGGGCTTGCCCCACCAAGACCCGTGTGGCAGGAAGAACCGGTGGGGCAAGCCCCACCCTACATGCTATGACCGACCAGAATAGAGAAGTATACCAAGAGCAAGATCCGGCGGCGCCCGAACAAGCGGAGGGTAGGTCGTGCGTCCCCGCACGACACCCCTTGGCGAGCGAGGACACTCGCCCTACATCACAGGCCGGGCAAGATGTGCCTGACAACACGGAAGAGCCGGTCGTCTGTCCGTCCTGCGAAGGCGAGAATCCGGAGAACCATCAGCCTCTCGCAGCCTCCGGCCTGCGCGAGGGCGATGTGACCGAGATCGGTCTTGACCTGATAGCGGCCCCGGCACGGGAGAATCAGACCTCCGATGACGCAACTCCCCTGACGCAGGCGGAACGTGACGTCGATCAGGTGATTGGCGTATTGCTGGGTGAGCCCCAGGAGACGACGCAGGAAGCGACGGAGCCGACGGAAGAGGAGCAGGTGGCGGCACAGGTGCAGGAGCCACCGGCCCAGGCCCAGGGGCAGGAAGCGGCGCCACAGCCGGAACTGGTGCCGACCGTGGAGTCGGTGCTCGAAGCGATTCTCTTCGCGACGGACGAGCCGTTGACCGACAACAAGCTGGCCGGCATCGTGGAGACTACAGCCAAACAGGTCCGCGAGAGCATCGAGAGCCTCAACGCCAAGTACCTTGCGGAGAATCACGCCTTTCGCATCGAGCAAATCGCGGGCGGCTACCAGATGCTGACGCTGAACACGTACAACTCCTGGCTCAAGAAGATGCTCCGGGCCCGCAGCGACAACAAGCTCAGCCCGGCCGCCATGGAGACCCTGGCGATCATCGCCTACAAACAGCCAATCATCCGGGCGGACATTGAAGCGATCCGGGGCGTGGCCGTCGGCGAAGTCATTCGCAGCCTCATGTATAAGGGCCTCGTCAAGATCACAGGCCGGGCCGAGATCCTCGGCCGACCCATGCTCTACGGCACAACAAAGAAGTTCCTCGAAATCTTCGGCTTAAACTCCCTGAAGGACCTGCCCAAAGCCGAAGAACTCAAAAACCCCGACCGATGAAAACCTCAGACCTCAGATGGGATTGCCGCGCGGACAGAATCTACCTTGCGCATCATTTCGTCCTTCTACTGGTCCCCTACGGCCTCGTGATCTCAAACGTCCAGTCGGCGACATCCCAACTATCCGGATCGAGGGCGTTGACGGTCGATTCGATCTGCTCGCAAAGGCGCGTTTGCGCTTCCTCGGACCTCGCTGCGACAAAGAGCGAGCTTTCGTCGCTCAGGGCAAGGGCGAGCGGCTGGACACTGGCAATGGCCTTCACCCCTTCAACACCTGTTGGTCCACTGGCGTTGATCGAGAACGCAGCTTGAGAGTCCCCAATCGAGTAGACTTGGTTCGCCCGAACATGATTGTCCTTTTGAAGACCGTTGGGAAACAGAACGTACAGACCTCCGCTCGTCTGCAAATCAAGCAATGTAACATAGCAGTCCTTGTTACTGCGGATGTGGAAGGTCACTTCATCTCCAACGGCATAGCTTGCTCGGTCTGTCCACACCTCAACGCGTAACCCGCGACTCGTGGCGTTCTTGGTCGGCAGGCGGGTCCACGCCTGCACGCTGCTTGGAAAACCAGGGACCGAACTGAAGGGCTGAACCACCAGCAGAGGCTCAGCTTGTTGTCGCTTGACGTCAAACAGATAACCACGCAACTGCTGTCCAAGAGTCCCGAACACCACGGCGTCCACACCGGCTTGACGAATCGTGCCTATGTCGCGATCTGAAAGCTGATGCAGAGCACCGCTCTGCAAGCCTGCGACGGCATCCGCCGAAAGCAGGATTATCGGTGGGTTCTCCATACCAGCGGCGACCATTGCGGAGTATATCCTATCTCGAATTGAGCAGCCTTCAACGTCAGAAGCACCCGCAAAATTGGCCACAGCAATAGATTTCCACGCGTGAGTGTCTCTCTCTGAGGATATCTTTTCGCTGAACCACTGACCGAGGAGCTGGAAATAACGACTGCGAACGCGATCAAAAGTGCGCGGCGACGGTCTTAGACTTGCTGCGTCCAACAGCAAATCGAGGGCAGTATCATAGTGTCCGGCCTCAGCCTCCTGTTCAGCGTGAATCACTCTCCCTATGACGCGTTCGTCGTTCACTCTTTGCAGGGAGGCTTGGGCCATCTCCCGGACGCCCGACTCTTGGGCCAATCAGAACCACCGGCAGAGCCGGTGGTATGAGGAAGGCCCCTAAAAGGGGCCATCGCGTGACTAATCGAACATTCAACTACCCTGGTCCTCCCGCTTCTCGCGGTCTTTTCCTCTTGGAGGTGCTAACGTGGAGAGCTTCTCCTCGACATCGGCCAAACTCATCCAAGCTTTTGTTGCCCCTGGGTACAGAGCTACGGCCGACTTGAGAATCTCGCGTGCGCGTGACAGCGAGCCGCTATCCGCCGCCGCGTGGGCATCGGCCAAGAGGTTATCTAACTTTGTTGAGACTTTTTTTTACCTGATTCTCAAGGTCCTTCAGTTCCTCCTCGGACACCGAAACCAGGACGTAGTACTTATAGCGCTTGTAGCTCTCACCGAGCGTTTTCTCCCGTACAGAAAACCTCTCCCAGAACGTGTCCTCTTGTCGGACCCCGATTACTGTTCCATTGACATCCACCTGGATCTGGTCTTCCGAAGGCTGTTCTGTCTGTTCCTTTCCTCGTATTGCCTCTCCGACGCGGCGATCAATGATTCTCGCGCTGCCCTTAACCTCAGCGCCTGCGGCCCTGGCTATCTGGTAGATGGCGTCGTCCATCGCCTGGTTCATAGCGTTCTTCTCATCCAGCACGTTGACCGCAAGCGAACGACCAACAAAGTACGCCTTGCCATTGGACGCAGGAGGCGGAGTGTATGTCCAATCGGGCCGACGCTCCTGAGGACGCCGCGTCTCGGTATCACTGACCAACGTCTCGTGGACACACCCAGCCAATAGCAGGGCTACCGCCGAAACAGACAAACACTGTGCCTTGAAGGTTCTCATATCGATTCCCTCATATCCAGGAAACTACTTCCATTGAGGCATCACGTCGAGCTTCTGATCGCCGAACCCCACGGGCTCTTGCCAAGATGCGCTGATTGGATGCCCGATGTACCTGGCATCCAGCCTTGTCGATCTGGCCGGATAGCAGCCAACCCATCGTCTCCCAGTTGAGGATAGGTAGTGGGGGAGGGGATCAGCCGCGACATTGATACTTTCTGCTCCACAAGACGGCCAGCATAATCACGAGGTCCCGTGGGCTGACAGCCCTGCAGAAGAATTATACTGAAAACGCAGCCACCCAGTAGGAGGAGTCGAATTCTGTTGCTCATCATGGTCCCCTTTCAAAAGTGAGGTGAACTCCTATTTCCTAACCGAGCGTTACTTCAACTTGAGAATCACGTCCACGTTTTGGGCGCCGAACCCCACGGGCTCTTGCCAAGATGCGCTGATTGGATGCCCGATGTACCTAGCATCTAGCCTTGTCGATCTGGCTGGATGGCAGCCAACCCATCATCTCCCAGCTGAGCATAGGTAGTGGGGGAGGGGATCAGCCGCGACATTGATGCTTTCTGCTCCACAAGGCGGCCAGCATAATCACGAGGTCCGGGCGCTGTCGAACAGCCCTGCAAGAGAACTATACTGAGAACGCAGCCACCGAGTAAGAGGAGTTGAATTCTGTTGCTCATCATGGTCCCCTTTCAAAAGTGAGGTGAACTCCTAGTTCCTAACCGAGCGTTACTTCAACTTGAGAATCACATCCAGATTCTGGTCGCCGAACCCCACGGGCTCGTGCCAAGATGCGCTGGTTGGATGCCTGATGTACCTGGCATCTAGCCTTGTCGATCTGGCCGGATAGCAGCCGACCCATCATCTCCAGGTTGAGCATAGGTAGTGGGGGAGGGGATCAGCCGCGACATTGATACTTTCTGCTCCACAAGACGGCCAGCATACTCACGAGGTCCGGACGCTCTCTGACAGCCCTGCAAGAGAACTATACTGAGAACGCAGCCACCGAGTAAGAGGAGTCGAATTCTGTTGCTCATCATGGTCCCCTTTCAAAAGTGAGGTGAACTCGTAGTTCCTAACCGAGCGTTACTTCAACTTGAGAATCACGTCCACGTTTTGATCGCCAAACTTGGCAGGTTCCTGGTAAGAGCCGATCCGGTTCGACGCGCGTCGCACTTGGTCTCTGGCCTCCTCAAACCGCTCTGACAACAACTGCTGACTCCCGTCAGCCCAGGCGTTGAGCAAGTAGTGGGTGAAAAGGCCCCCTTTGATTTCCTCAGACGCAATGGCCATTTGCCGACCGGACGAGGCGGAGAGAATGACCCGACCACCTTTCTCTCCCAACATTTGGATCGAGCGAGGGCGTATCTCCAAATCGGCAGTTGGAGTCTTCTTGAGGATCTCTTGCCCGACAGGGCCAGCATAGCAGGCTTCCAGGATAAGCACCTGGGTCTTGGCCTTGACCGTGTCCAGTTTACGCATCAGGTCATCGAGAGGAAAGCCTGTCGAGAACAGTGTATCGGGGCTTGTGTCGTATAGCACCAGATACTTGGCATCGACACTTGTGCCGTCGGAGGCCAATTCCGGGGCACCGTGTCCAGCGAAATAGATGAACACGGCGTCCTCGGGAAGGGCTTGTTTACGAAGCCAATCGATCTGCGTAAGCAAGTTCTCCCGTGTCGCCTGCTCATCAAGAAGCACGTGGACGCTATCGCGCGTCATGCCCTTGACATCCAATTTCATGAACCAATCCCGGACCTGCTCTGCATCTCCGCGGGCAAATGGCAACGGAGGGACCTGCGGGTCCTTGTACTGCCCAACGCCGACGGCCAAGACCCACAGGCAGTGTCGGCTGTCAGGGGTCCACACGACTGGACTGGATGGCCTCTCAGGAGGAGGCTCTAATAGACTCTCGACTTTGACATTCTCTTTCGCCTTCGCAACGGCAGTGGCCTGGGAGTCTCTCGCCTTTGCCATGGCGGCCAGGAACTCCGGATCATCAAGGGCCTTGTCAACGGCGCGGCTCAGACGATCGCTGAGGAGTCTCTCGAGGCGTCTACGGCTGTTGAAGTCTTCATTCGTGCTCTCTGAATTGACCTCCTCGACATTTCTAACAAGTAGAGGTCCGTTCCCGCTCCGCACCGTGTACTCAAAGATGATACTCGCAGCTACCCTCCTTTGCACGGCGAACAGTTGGGCCGCGGACCACTCAACAGACCACTCAATGAAGAATTCCCTAAGACCGACTTCCACTACAACAGTGGGGGCCTCACTGACCATGTAGCCTCTTGTCAGTAGCCCTTGCTCAAAACACTCCTCAACCACTTCGGGAGCGGGACGCCCCAGGTGATAGTGGTTTTGCGATCCTTGATCCGACAACATCACTCCCCCCCAGCGCATGAAGACCTGGCGAGAGCGCAGGTCCTTTACTTTGACGTTGACACAAGTCCCATTTCCATTGGCAGCACCCGGCCTGCCTGAAACATACCTCGGTACGATATCCGAGATTGTCGGTCCCTGAAACGTGCAGCCAAAGACAAACCCCAACAGACTAAGTAACTATCTCAAAAGGCTCAGGCGGTGCTGACGGCGATACCAAAGCAGGCCGCAGCACAGTTGGATCAGGCCCAGGTAATTGCATGACTTCTTGGCGTAACGAATCAGAATCGCACGACACTTGCTCATCCAGC
>JAPLMX010000166.1 GCA_026386805.1 Phycisphaerae bacterium
GGTCAGACGGAGGCTGCTAGGTAGTGAAGACTTTTGCCTTTTATGGCCGATTTTGACCCCGCCAAACAGGTTCCAACCTCCGAATCCGCGAAGTCGGGCTAAGACCGGATCCTCCCGCCCATGATGACCAACTGGAAAAGAGCTGTGTGGGCCGTCCTGCTCGTGCCGTTCATCCTGCCGGGTATCTGGCTCTGCCGGCTCGATCGCGGCCTGGACGTGCAGCTCGGCGTCCGTCGAGGCGAGCCGCTGCAGGTCGTCATCATGGACCCCCAGTGCGGCAGGCTTGCCCGCGACGATCTCAAAGACCCTCACCGCGATTACGCCCCGCTCGGCCGGTTCCTCGAAGAGACCCTCAACCGCCAAGTCGAACTCTTCTACGACCGTCATCTCCGCGAAATCCCTCAGCTCAAACTACCGCCGGACCTGATCATAGGCCCATACTCGGTCGTACTTGACGAAGGGGTCCAAGCGAATGAACTCGTCCGGCCGATTGCCCGCCTCACGGACGACCGCGGCTCAACCGAACTCTCAGGCCTGTTTGTCGTGCGTGCGGACGATCCGGCCAAGACAATCGGCCATCTGGCCGATCACAAGATCGTGTTTGGGCCGCCGGCCGATGAAGAGCGGCATTCCTGGGCCTTGGCCGCCCTTTCGCAGGCCGGCATAACGCCGGTGCCGCCACTGGAGGTCACGCCGAGCTGCCGCGACGCCTTGCAAGCCGTCACGCGGCACAAGGCGGATGCAGCGGTGATCTCCAGCTATGCCCTGGCGCTGGTGGACAGCGAGACCGCCGCCGGCCAAGGGGCCTTTCGCGTGGTCGGCCGGACAGCGTCCCAGCCCTTCATCACGGCCTTTGTCGCGGGCCGGATGGGACCTGCGACCGAGCAGGTTGTCGCCGATGCCCTGTTATCAGTCCAGGCGCACCCGCAATTGCTCGAAGCGTTGAGATCGAAGGCGGGCTTCGTGCCGTTGCAGGACAAGCCCGCGCCGAAGGAAGAGCCGCCCGCTCCCGCCCGGCCGGACTTCAGTGAGCCCAGTCGAGCCGCGGCCCCGTGGACGGATTGGCGCGGACTGGGCCGGGCCGGAATGAGTCCGGACGTTCCTGCGCGGCTGCCTTCCACGGCGAGATTCCTGTGGAGGAGAGGGCTGACCGGCCCCGGTCTTTCCGGGGTCGCCGCCACCGCCACCCACGTGATCGTCGCCGACAAGAGCGAGGAGAAGGATCAGGACATCTGGCACTGTCTCGACGCCGAGACCGGTAAAGAGTTGTGGACGGTGGCCTACGCCACCCCGAAGCAGATGGAGTTCACGAACGCCCCGCGAGCTGCGCCGGTGATCCACGAGGATTTCGTGTACTTGCTCGGCGCCTTTGGGGATCTGCACTGCGTCAATCTGTACGGCAGCGGGGTCGTCTGGCGGCGGAACATCATCAAGGACTTTGACGCCAAGCTGCCAACCTGGGGGACATGCTCCGCGCCCCTGGTGGTCGGCGATAGCTTGGTCGTCAATCCGGGGGCCGCCGAGGCCTCGCTCGTGGCCTTGGGTCTCTACACGGGCGAAGTGATCTGGAAGACGCCGGGCGGGTCGCCCGCCTACGGATCGCTGATTCTCGGCGCCTTCGGCGGCATCCGCCAGATCGTCGGATACGACGCCAGCTCGCTGGGCGGCTGGGACCCGAATACGGGGCGGAGATTGTGGACGCTCGTGCCCGAGAAGAAAGGCGACTACAACGTCCCGACGCCGATCAATGTCCTCGGCCGGCTTCTTGTGGCCACAGAGAACAACGGCACACGGCTACACAAGTTCGACCCGAACGGGCAGATTCGGCTCGTGCCCGTCGACCAAACCCGCGACCTGGCGCCGGACACGTCGACTCCCGTCGTCGTCGATGGGCTCGTGTTCGGGTGCTTCCACAGACTCCTCTGTCTCGATCTCAACGGCGGCCTCAAGACCCTCTATGCGGCCGAGCGGGATGGGGCGTTCAAGGAGCACGCCGCCTTGATCGCCGGCTCCGGCCGGGTGCTGGCCGTCACCGTCGGGGGCGAGTTGATCCTCTTCAGAGCCGCGCGGGACGCCTTCACGCCGATCGGTCGCCTGCGGGTTTTCAAGGACACGGAGGTCTGGTCGCACCCGGCCCTGGTCGGCAACCATCTTTACATCCGCAGCATGAACGAGATATGCTGCATCCTGCTGAGTGAATAACCGGACTTGTGCGCTATCCATCGGTTACTGTTTGGGAAGGAAAAATCGAAAGGCAGATTTTTCCTTCCCAAAGTAGGCCCAATGTCCATTTTGCAAAACTCCAGTCACTGAGAGGCGAAAGTATGTGGAACATCTTCGAGCAACCGTGGACGATGTTGGGTGCGGCCGTGCTGGTCCTGTTTGGCGTCCTGACGTTCCGGAGCATCTGGTCCGAGAAACGGCGGCCGTGGCAGTGGCTCTTGCCAGCCGGCGTCGCCGTCCTGGGTGTGGGCCTGGACCTCGGTGTGACCACGGACTTGGAGAAGATCAATCAGGTCATCAAAATGGGCCTCAAGGCGGTTGAAACAGAGAATTGCGCCGCCATCGCGCGACTCGTCGCGGACGACTATCAGGACTCCTATCACAAAGACAAGGAAAGCCTGCTGGGCCAGTGCCGCACCCGGTTAGTGCCACCGGCCATCCAGAAGGTCCGCAAGATCGGCGCCAAAGTCGAGGTTTCGCCCCCCCATGCGAAGGCGACCCTCACGATGTGGTTCACCTTCGACAAGGACAGCTTCTGGGCGCAGGCGTACAAGCCAACGGCCCTCATCACCGTGGAGCTGCACTTCCGCAAGCAGCCCGACAGGACCTGGCTGCTCAACCGGGCCGAAGTCCGCGAGGTGGACAAGACGCCGATCACCTGGGGCGTGGCCAAGGCCCCAGCCGTCATTTCCGACCCGCGCGGATCATGAGGTCTTCTGCCCGGCGGTCAGTTGCGCGGCCACGGACGCCGTAGCCGCGCGGACTTTCTCCTCGTCGGCGAGATAATAGTGCGTCCGGGCCTTCAGGTCATCGTCCAGCTCATACACGAGCGGAATGCTGGTGGGGATATTGAGTTGGGTGATTTCCTGGTCACCTATGTTGTCCAGGTATTTGATCAGGGCCCGGAGACTGTTCCCGTGTGCGGAAATCAGGACCTTCTGTTTCTGCCGCAGGGCCGGGACAATGGCCTCGTGCCAGTACGGCAAAACCCTTTCCAGGGTCGTCTTGAGCGACTCGGTGGCAGGCAGAAGCTCCTTCGGCACATTCGCATAGCGCGGATCGTGGCACGGATGCCGCGGGTCGCTCTCGGGCAGCGCCTCCGGCGGGACGTCGTAGCTGCGCCGCCAGATCTGGACCTGCTCAAGTCCGAACCTCTCCACTGTGCCCCTCTTGTTGAGTCCTTGCAGCATCCCGTAATGCCGCTCGTTGAGCCTCCAGGAGC
Organism: Phycisphaerae bacterium; assembly: GCA_026386805.1. Taxonomy (GTDB): domain Bacteria; phylum Planctomycetota; class Phycisphaerae; order Sedimentisphaerales; family Anaerobacaceae; genus PLanc-01. The sequence goes on from JAPLMX010000166.1 coordinate 3,446, forward strand.
GATGAACCGGAATCCACATCAGGTCCATATCATCAAGGATAATCCACAACGTCCGGATAGCCCGCTTCAGGACCGAGGTGAAGGTGACATCGAACGCGTATCCTCCCGCGCGGAGGATCTCGGCCGCCTCGTGAGCCTCTTGAGTCCCGCGCTCCGACAGATCGACATCCGTCCAACCGGTGAAGCGGTTCTCAAGATTCCACGTGCTCTGGCCGTGCCTGACCAACACCAGCTTAGTCATACCGTTCGTCCCCTTCTTGGTCGCGGCATACAGCCGACATAGAATTGCGGATTGATGATTGCGGATTGCGGATTAGCGCCACGAGTCGAATCTACAATCCGCAATCCGAAATCCGCAATTCTACACATCCGCAATCCTACAGATCCACCGGCTTGCACAGGTTCTTCTCACTGGCGGCAACCCGCCCGCAGATCTTGCACATGTGCTTCCCGTCCCGCACGAGTTCCTTGTACTCTTCGGGATTACTGATCTGAAAACCGAGGTTGTTCAGATAACAGAGGTGTTTGTCGTGACCCAGGTGCGGCATTTCTGTCTTTGCCATAATACGTCCCCTTCTCATCCTGTAATTCAAGGACCCATCCTACCGACCGCATTCGCTGCGGCCGGTCCTCGGCGGGCTATTCAATATACACGCGTCGGAACCCCACGGTTCGGCGATTCGACACGTGCCGGCCGGCGACCTGCAAATGCCCAGGACATTTGCTCGACGCGCCAGAGCCGATGCACTATACTGGCGAGCCGAGTAGGACACGACCCAGCAGAATCACGACAATACGTGGAGAAAAGAACATGGATTACCGGAGAATCATCCCCTGTCTGGACGTCAAGCACGGCCGGCTCGTCAAGGGAGTCAACTTCGTCAACCTCAAGGACGTCGGCGACCCGGCCGAGAACGCGGCCGCTTATAGCGAGGCCGGCGCGGACGAGTTGGTCTTTCTCGATATCACGGCCACCCTGGAGAATCGCAAGACGCTCCTCGACGCCGTCCAACGAACGGTGGACCGAATCTCGGTGCCGCTGACCGTGGGCGGCGGTATCAGCAGTTGCCAGGGGATCGAAGAGCTGCTGGACCTCGGCGTGTCGAAGGTCTCGATCAATACCGCCGCGGTGCGCAAACCGGACCTGGTCCGCCAAGCCGCGAAGAAGTTTGGCAGCGATAAGATCACCATTGCCATCGACACCGCCAAGAATGCGGACATGCCGTCCGGTTTCGAGGTCATGATCCGGGGCGGCACCACCGGCGCCGGCATCGACGCGGTCGAATGGGCAAAGAAGGCCGAGGGTCTCGGAGCGGGGGCGATTCTGCCGACGAGCATGGACACGGACGGCAAGCTGACCGGCTACGACCTGCCCATGACCCGGGCCATCGCCGATGCCGTGTCGCTGCCGGTCATCGCTTCCGGTGGGGCCGGCACGCTCGAGCACCTGTACGAGGCTATCGACCAGGGCCACGCCGACGCGGTGCTGGTCGCCTCGATCGCCCATTTTGGCACGTACAGCATCCGGCAGATGAAGGAGTACCTGGCGAGCCGGGGCGTGCCGGTCAGCCTGTAACGCGGCCATTCGGGGGCCTCAGCGGCACGTTGCCACGGCTCGACTTATTGCCCCCGTTGCCAGCGAGAATACCGAGAGCGGCTGCAAAAAGGCCGCTCTTTGATTTTTCCGCCAAAGTCCCCCGCCGGATTATCCGATAGGGAGGAGGGTGATGGTTCATAAAGCCTTGTCAGGAATCCAGTAACGACATGTTCACCAAACAAAAAAAAGACGGTTTCCTCCTGAAGACGAAGCTCTTTATCCTCCGCTGGTATCCGAGCAGCCGGTGCTGCATTAGCGTCGGCAACCGCCGGCGTCCCCCGCAGTTGATGCCGCCGCTGATGGTACGCAAGCCCGAGTGGCGCCGATAATCCACCGCCGGCAGCACGAAGCCGGCCTCTCCCCGACCACCGACCTCACCGCCTAACGGTTACGGTTTACGCCTGCTCCGCCGCCCTTTCCGTTCCGTCGCGTCGCGACGGCCCAGATTGAAAACTCGGCAGATCGTCCTGCGGAGTCTGCTGTCCGGCTTGACCCCGGCCCATAAGCACAACCTGTCGCGTAAGAGGACCCTCAAACCGAGAAACTCCAAGCCGATCAAGGCCAGCCATGATCCGGGCGTAAAGGGAGTCAGGAGTGCGACCAGCCCCAGCACGATCAGGACGACCCCGATAAAGGTCTTGATGACCTTCCTCGCCACGGCCCAGCCGGACGACGCGACCGGCGCCTTCGGCTGCTCTTGCATCTGCGTCCCTTTCGCATCGTCCCCTACCGGTCCTCCCAACGCGTGAGGATCGTCCCACACACATTGAAGGATCTCTTCTACCAGGGTACTATAGGAACTCCGGCATCGCAAGGTTTCGTGCGGCCGCAGGAAAGCCGGCCACCGAAGGAAGGAATCGCATGGTTCTGACGGAAGGCTTTCTATTGGGTATCGCCAGTGGTGGCGTGTGCCTTGCCTACTGTGCGCCGGTCCTGGTCCCTTACCTGCTGAGCGAAGGCAACACCCTGCGCCGCAGTGTGATCTCGGTCGGCGGTTTCCTCGCCGGCCGCCTCATTGGCTACTTGGTTTTTGCGGTCCTCGCCTAGCTCACCCACTTCACCATCGTCGATCACCTGCCGCACCGGAGAATCGTGGTAGGCGTCGCCACGATCGGCTTGGCCCTGCTCCTGATCGTCTACGGATTCGTGGGCCGGCCGCGAAGCTGCCTGGCCCCGGCGTCCGGCGCAGCCATGGAAAGACTGCATCTGCGCAAGCCTGCGCTGGTGCCCGTGATGCTGGGACTCATCACCGGTGTGAACGTCTGTCCGCCGTTCCTGATGGCTTTTGGAAACGCCGCCCAGCTTCCGGGGCTTGGCCCGTGCTTGCTCTTTTTTGCGGCCTTTTCCGCCGGGACTTCGGTCTACCATGCCCCCCTGCCGCTGGTGGGCATGGCCGCCAAGCGTGAGGTCGTCAAAAGCGTGGGCCGGCTCGTCGCTGTCACGGGCCTGCACGTCCATCCCCTCTACACCGGCGGCGCGGTCGCCCAAACCATCGACCATGGCCGGTATCAAACCCTGATCCACCGTCCCGTTTTCGACGGGCTTGTCGGCCAGAGAGAATACGGTATTCTTCAAATCCGATGGCAGCCCAAGGACGCCAACTTGCCCGAGCGGATCGACGAAGCAATCGACCTCGACGCCGACAACACGAGCGAGTTCACGATCAGGCTCAATACGAAGACCAACACGGCCGACCTTGAGCCCTCCGGCGAGCGCTTCCTGTCGATCGACGAAGTCATCCCCGTCGCCAACGCCCGCGTTGTCCGAATCAGTCTGAAGAGACGGTAGGACGAGCCTGGGCACACATGAAAAGGGGCCCCTTGACTCGGGGGCCCCTTTTGTCAACGCTTGATGATCACAAGACGGCATCAACCTTCGATGATCTTGTACGCCTCTTCTTTATAGGCATTCATAATGTAAGGAATGCCCGAGATCTGGGCCGCTTCAGGAGTCAGTGCCATCAGGTCATTGCGGTTGATGGTCGAAACCCTGAAGTTGCGGCTGCCGGCCATAAGCTGCTGCAAGCCAACCTTCAGCTTGTCCGCATACGTGTACAGGCCGATCGCGCCGAGCGGCATCTCCTTGACGGTGTCCTTGCCGTACTTCGCCACGAGGTCCTCATAGCTGACGAAGATCTCTTCGACCGTATTGCCGAACGCGCTGACGGTCTTGGGAAGTGCATCGGGGCCTTCTTTGAGCCATACGCCGATGTTCTTGCCGACCAGGCCCGGAATCATCAAGGCACGGCCCATGCAGACCGCCTTGGTGAACGGGGCGCCCATGGCCAGGGCCTTGAAGACGTGGTCTTCGGAGCTGAACCCGCCGGCGATGGCGATATCGGGAACAAACGCCTTCTTGGCGGCCAGCTTCTGGCAGAGGTCCTGGGTCATGGCCTGTAGGTAGAACGTGGGGACGCCCCACTCCTGCATCATTCGCCAAGGGCTCATCCCGGTCCCGCCGGGAGCGCCATCGACCGTCAGCAGGTCCAGCTTGGCCTCCGACGCCCACTTGATGGCCATCGCCAGCTCGCGCATCGGGTAGGCACCGGTCTTGAGGGTGACACGCTTGGCGCCGAGCTTGCGAATCCGCTCGACCTCTCTCATAAAGCCGTCGTGATCGACAAACCCCAAGCGGGAATGCCTCTCGAAGTGCTTCAAGGCGCCGTCCCGGAACGCCGCCTGGTTGGCCTCACTGGAGGGATCGGGGGTGACGAGATACCCTCTCCTCTGCAATTCGAGGGCCCGTTCCAGAGAATCGACCTGAATCTCGCCGCCGATGCACTTGGCGCCCTGGCCCCACTTGAGCTCGACGCACTCGATGCCAAGCTTGCTGACCACGTATTCGGCGACGCCCAGACGGGTATCCTCGACGTTCATCTGGACGATCATGTCGCCGTAGCCTTCATGGTAGCGGCGGTACTGGGCGACCCGCTCGGCCATGTTCGGGGACTTCGTCACCTTGCCGCTGGCATCCAGCTCCAGGCTCGGATCGATGCCGCAGACGTTCTCGCCGCAGACGAGCGTGATGCCCGAAATCGCGGCGCCGGCGGCGAAATGCGCCCAGTTCTTGCGGGCGATCTCAGTGGAGCCCAAGGCCCCCGTGAAGACCGGCAGGCGCATCTTCACCTTCTTGCTCACGCCGTACTCGGTCTCCGTGCTGACCATCGGAAACAGCGTGTTGTCGGAGTTGCCCACCGCACCGGCGGGCAGACCCTTGGCACCGAGCGCGTATCCGGCGATGTTCAGATGCGAATAATCGACCGGATAATTCTTGTCCGCGCCGGCGGTCAGGGTCCCGAAAGGCCCCGGGTAAATGACTTCCCGCCCGCGGAAGGTGGATTTGAAGATCTCGCAGTTGCCCCGGCAGCCATCGATACACCGGGTACAAATACCCGAGACCGGCGACACGCTGCGGGAGCGGTTCATCGTTTGCGTCGCTTCATTGGCATTAGGTTGTAGCAGATTCATCGGCATCTCCTTAAAAAGGTTAGACTTGCTGAGTTTATTAGGAGAACTTATATTATGAGGCTCGATGACTAATCAGGACAATGTTTTAGTCCTGATATATGACATTAGGAAGGTTAATAGTGCATATAGAGACTTTGAAAGTGTTCTGCGACTTGGCGGACTCCAGGAGCTTCTCCAAGACGGCGGAAAAACACCTTCTCAGCCAGTCCGCCATTTCCCAGCGACTGGCGCAACTCGAGCTGGCCCACAAATGCCAGTTGATCGCACGCAAGAAGCGGCCGATCGAGCTGACCACGGCCGGCCAAGTGTTCTACCGGGCTGCCAAGGACATCCTCGAAAGGCACGATCAGCTCAAAAGCGAGCTCAACGCGCTTAAGACCGGCACCGAAACGAGGATCAATGTGGCGGCCATCTTCAGCATCGGGATGCACAACCTGCCGGACTACGTGAAGAAGTTCATGATCCGCCATCCGAACGTGAACATGCACATCGAATACTTCAGCGCCGACAAGGTCTATGAGCTGGTGCTCAACGGCGAGTTCGATATCGGCCTCGTCGCCGTGCCCAGGAAGGACAAAAGGCTCGACGTGTATGAATTCGAGACTGAACCGCTGGTCCTGGTTTGCAGCCCGAAACATCCGCTGGCCGGCGAGTCCAAGGTCGATATTCACAAGCTGCAGTTCGAGCCTTTCATTGCCTTCGAGGCGGAAGTGCCCACCCGCCTCTGGATCGACGGCATATTGTCTCGCTACAGCACGGTGGTGCGGCCCGTCATGGAGTTTGACAACATCGAGACCGTAAAACGGGCCGTCGAGATCAACGCCGGGGTGAGCATTCTGCCGCAGGCCGACATCGTTCAGGAGGTGGCCGGCGGGACGTTGAAGGCCATCCCGTTCTCCAACGAGCGGTTCGTCCGCCCCACGGGCATCATCGTCCGCAGGGGGCAGGCGTTGAGCTCGGCGGCGCGGTACCTTATCGAGCTCTTGCGAAAACAGGCAAAATAGGAAAAGGGCCGCGTTGGGAGCCAGGGCGCAAGGCATTTCCTTCTACGCCCCGGCGGACGCACGGCAAACGAAGCTTGACAAAACCGGCCCCAGGGCACAACGTATAGATTAGGTGAGGGCAGAGCGCGATTCGAGGCCATCTTGGCCTTGTGAGTACTTCGACGGAAGAGGCAACCGGCGTATGCCGATAAGAGCAGTGATCTTCGATCTGGATGGAACCATAACGCAGCCGTACCTGGATTTCGACGGAATCCGGGAGGAGATGGGATTGGAGAAGAATGGCGGGCCGATCCTGGAAGCGATGGAGCAGATGACGCCCGAGCAGCGCCGGCGTGCCGAGGTGATCCTTCACTTCCACGAAGAGAAGGCGGTGGCCGAATCCAAGCTGAACGCCGGGGCCAGAGAAACGCTGGCCGCTCTCCGGGAGCGGAACATCCCGATCGGTATTCTGACCCGCAACCGCAAGGACAATGCCTGGGCGGTAGCGCACAAGCATGGCCTGCAGTTCGACGCCGTCGTGGGGCGGGAGGACGGCCCGGTGAAACCCGACACGTTCGGCGTGCTGCACCTGTGCCGCCGGTTCGGGGTCGAGCCGGCGCAGACGCTGCTGGTCGGCGATTATCTGTTCGATCTGCTCTGCGCCCGTGCGGCCGGCGCCATCCCGGTCCTGCTCGCCAATCACGACCGGGCCGAGGAGTTCACGCGGCACGCGGATTTCACGCTGGCAAGCCTGACCGAATTGCTCCCCCTGATCGACCGTCACAATGGCAGAAGCGAATCCTACCGCCGGCTACAGGAGAATTGATGTATAGATTGATGATTATCGCAGCGCTTGGGATCGGCCTCGGGACCGGTCTGTCCCGGGGCGATCAGGCCCCTTCGGCCAACCCTGTACCGCAGACCGTCCCTGATCCGAACGCTCTCGATCGGGTGCTCAAGAACCTGCAGGATAAGACCGTCGGGCTGAGGTCTTATCAGGTCAACATGGATTACCTCTTCCAGCAGCCGCTGCTCGAATCCCAGCAGCGCCGCACCGGCGTCCTGTACTACGCCAAGTCCGACAAGAAGTCGGACCTGCGGATCGATTTCCGCACGCTCCGGCAGGACGAGGAGAAAGAGCAGAAATACGAGCAGCAATACCTCTTTGACGGCGTCTGGCTGTGGGAGGTCGATCAACAGTTGCAAACGGCGACGAAACGCCAACTGGCGGAGCCGAACAAGCCGCTGGATGCCCTTTCGCTGGCCAGCAAGCAGGTCCCCGTCCTGGGCTTCTCCCAGGTGGACGATCTGCGCAAGCAGTTCGAGATCGAGCTCGTCGCCGACCCGCCGGGCCCGTCCGCACCCCGGCCGCACCTTCATCTGACGGTCAAGCCGGACTCCGTCTACAAAGACGACTATGTGACCATCGACCTCTGGATCGACGGCAAGATCGGACTTCCCGTCCAGGTGAAGGCCGTGACCGCGGAGGACGACGTCTATGAAATCAAGCTCACCGACCCCAAAGTGAACGCGGAGCTGGACCCCAAGCTGTTTGAGGCCGTTGTTCCTCGCAGTTTCAGTATGGAGGTCATCCCTCTGGCCAAGAGGGCCGAGGCAGCGGGGTCCCCAACGCGATGAATCGCGGTTGGGGGGCCCGAGCCGAGGTAGTCCGGATTCTCACGGGCGGCACTCGAACAAAGGCAGGCAAGGAATGGATGCAGATCACGTCCCTGAGCAGGAAATCCGCGAACTGATCGAGCAACGGGCCCAGACGCTGTTGGGCTTGGCCGATTATCTGGCCAACTGTCCCACCCCGCGCGAGGCCCTGACCCGGCCTCTGGTCGGCGACCTGTTGTCCCAATCGATGCAGTTGGAGGAGATCCTGGACACGTACGATGCCGGCAAGAGCTGCAACTGGTGCAACATCCGTTCGGTCACAGCCGCGATCAAGCTGTTCTCCGATGTCAGCTATGAGCTGCTCCACGTCCTGCAGCGTGTGCCCACCTACCACCTGATCCCCGTGGAACGGGATTTCGTGGCCGCCACGAATGAAGCCCTTGGATTCACCAACCTGGTTCTGTCCCATGCCGCCAAGGAGATGCTGAATCAGGCCCGTCAGTTGGGCCTAAGAATCCCGCAGAAATCAGCCCTCGCGAATTCATTCCAGGAGTCTCTGCCCAAGGGCCGGCTGCCACACGACTGCGGAGCGCGCGAGGTCGATACGGTGGCGGGGACCGTCACCCTGCTGGCGACGGCGTTCCTGAACCTCGCCTCGGAGTGCGAAGATGTCCGGGCCACCAGCCGCACCCAGCCGCAGGATTACACCGCTCCCGACTCGACGGCCCTCAGCGAGGAGCGGCTCCGCAGCCTCGAATTCCAGTTCCACAACCTCCAGTCCCAGTACGACACGTACGTATCGGGAACGCAAGCGGAGCATCTGGACACCGATCTGCCCGTTTTGAGAGGACATGCCAGCGTGGTCTTCCACCTGCTGCGGATCGCCACCCTGTTCGCGCACTACTACGAGCGTCACGTCAATCGGCAACGCTGTTCGGTGGCATCGTTCACGGGGCACCTGGTCGATCCCGAGGCGCTGCAACTGGTGCTGATGAACTACTCCATCGCGTTCATCGATCTGTACACCAGCCGGGCCGTGAGCCTGTGCCAGGAGATGCTCAAACGATACGCCGAGGTGGGGCGGATCGAGGTCTCCATCCCGAAATACCGGGGATTCCACGTCCGGCCGTCCACTCTGATCGCCAAGCTGGTCCACCATTACGGCAGCAAGGTCCAGATGCTGCTGGGCGACGAAGTGTATGACGCCGGCTCTCCGCTCGATCTGTTCCGGGCCAACGAGAAGATCAACGCCCAGAAAAGACGCTGGCTCGCCCAGGAGATCGTGCGACTCGAGCTGGTTCCGGAGCACTGTGACCCGGAGAATTCCGCCTCGATCGTGCGCAGCGTCGTGCTGGCACTGGCCCAGACCAGCAAGCTGGTTCTGTACGAGCAGCCGCTCGAGCTGCCCGACCGAATCTGTTCGGGAGAAGGCACGCTCCTGGAGAAAGTCACCAGCGAGACCGCCAGGCTCCTGGCCATGGGAAAAATCGACATTGGCATCGACGTGAACGCCCAGTTCGTCGGCGATAAGCGCGTCCTCAGCGATATTCAGCTCCTGGCGGAGCACGGTTACGGGGAGGACAACTACGGCAACAACATCCCCCTGCCCAAGCAGTTCGCCTATCTGCGACGGTAAGGACGCGGGTCCAGAAGCCGGCAAGATCAGGGTCTTTTTGCGGTTGGGGTCGGCCATTTACCCGGTGAGGACTATCGTATACAATCAGACTATGGACTTGACCAAACATTTCAGGCAGAGGCTTCAAGAGAGAGAAATTCGTCTGGAAAGGGATAGACATGGCAAAAGGAATTGTGGTTTATCATTCGAGAAGCGGCAACACGAAGGAAATGGCGGAGATCATCGCCAAGGCGATGAACGACTCCGGGTTGAGCACCGAATGCAAACCGGTGGATAAGGTCCGAGCGGACGACCTGCCCGCTTATGATGCCGTCGTGCTCGGGTCGCCGTGCTATTACGGCCAGATGGCCGGCCCGGTCAAACATCTGATCGACGAGATGGTCAGCCGGCACGGGCAACTGAACGGCAAGGTCGGGGCCGCCTTCTCCAGCTCGGCCAACATCGGCGGCGGCAGTGAGACGACCGTTGTCGGCATCCTGGAAGCCATGCTGATCGCCGGCATGATCGTCCAGGGCGATCCGCAAGGCGCCCACTACGGCCCGCTGTCGATCGGCAAACCCGACGAGAAGGTCAAGCAGCAATGTGAGCGCCGGGGGCAGCGCGTGGCCGCCCTGACCAAGCGGCTGTTCCCGTGACGATTCACCGGCGAACGGCGGAACGCGTTTTTTTAACGAAAAAACGCATTTTCTTTTGACACAAGCCCCCGACCGGGATACAGTCGCCCCAATTCTTATTCGTCAAGTGGAGGATCCATTCGATGCAGGAATACGAAAATCTAAAGACGTTGGTCGCGGAAATTGAGTCGGACATCAACAAGGCCATGGGCGGAAACAAGGCGGCCGGAACGCGCGTGCGCAAACAGATGCAGATGATCAAGCAGGCCGCTCAGATCGTCCGCAACCGGGTCCTTGAGATCAGATCGACTGAAGAGTAATCAGCCGACAGCCCTCAACGGATCGGCTCCGCATTGAGGCACGCTGATTGACTTCTCTCGCCGGGCGGGCCCGCCTTACCCGTAGTATTGCCGTCACATCCTATGTCTTACGAAGAAAGTCTATGTTGAGGTCACTATGCCGCCGACCCTGCTGTTCGATTTGACGGAGATCGATTTGAACGCCCAGCCCCTGTTCGACAGGGATGCGATTTGCGCCGTCAATCCGCAGCGGTTCGAAATGCAGCAGCTCGACGGTATTTTGTGGTGCGACAAGGACAAGGGGTGCATCCTGGGCTACAAGGATGTTACGGGCAAGGAGTTCTGGACCCGCGGCCACATTCCGGGTCGGCCCCTCATGCCGGGGGTCATACAGATTGAGTCTGCCGCTCAGTTGCTCAGTTTCTTCGTCAAGCAAATCTATGAGGAAAGTGGATTTGTCGGCTTTGGAGGGATCGATCGGGCGAAGTTTCGAGCCCCGATAGAACCAGGCTGCCGGCTCTATCTGCTGGGTCACATAACAGAGGCCCGGCCGGGTAGAAGGTATGTCTGTGACGTGCAAGGCGTCGTCTCACAGACGCTGGCCTTCGAAGCCACGATCTCCGGCATGAAGGTCTGAACAATCAAGTTTCAAGGTTCAAGTGTGAAGTTGAAGGTGCACACTGAAAGCACAGCGTCTTCAAACTTGAGACTTCCCACTTCAAGCTCCTACCTATTAGCCCCAAGGGGATTTGGACCCCTGTTGCCGGGTTGAAAACCCGGTGTCCTAGGCCTACCTAGACGATGGGGCCACACTCGGGATTTACTATTTAAGATTTACTATTTACTATTTGCGGTCTCACGCTACGCCAGCCAAATCGTAAATCATAAACCTCAAATCGTAAATCCCTACAGGCTTATCGCTTCTACAGGACAAGCGTCAACGCAAACGCCGCAATCCACGCAGTTGTCCGGGTTCACTTTCGCCTTGCTGTCAACCATGCTAATGGCGCTGCTTGGGCACTCGCTCACGCAGGTCTCACAACCCGTGCACTTCTCCCGATTGACTTCGGCCGGCATCTCCTAATCCTTTCAAAAACGACAACAACTGATGCTGGAAAAGAGGAAATGATACCACCTGACCCCGGAAATACAACCAAAAACTCGGAAACTCACCACGAAAGCACTCCGATGGTCCGGTCAGGCAGTCATACGTGCCTGGCGCCGTCGCGGTTTGGCTATCAAGCTGCGGCCGGCCAGGAGATAGGACTCATCCGGCTCTTGCCGACCAATCGCCCCCGGAAAGGGTGCGGCCGAAATACGGTAGCAGTGCATGCGGTTCTTGTAGGACAAGCGTGGGTTCCCAAACCTGGCCCCGCGGAAGCGGGGCCACGACAGGGTGGCGAGCGGGGACGCTCGCCCTACTTGCGGCCCGAATCCGCACCCGAATGCCGACGGCACCCGAGGCTTCTAGCGTGCCGAGATTGCACTTGACGGCCCATCCAGACAGTTGTATGATAGACAATGAACTATTTAGCTGAAGTCACGATTGACAAGTGAATAGAGAATCTGGTCAGACTGGTCGTGATCGGTAGGGCGCCGGCTCCTAGCTGCCGCCGGCGTACGCGGGACCTCCGGGAGACCTGCTCAGGCCGAGAATGCAAAACAAAGCCAATTCGCGCGGGGCCGACATGAGTGGTAAGTGCTTTGAGGTAAAGGAGTTAGGATGGATTGACGTCCAAGAGGGGTTCGGAAGAACAAAGCCAATTCCGCTGAGAGCCTGGGAAAAAATTCAGATTTCACCTCTATTTTGACATTTGAGCACTGGAGGAATTGCGTGAGGGCGCTATAACAGACGCCATGAACACGCCAGAGCCCATTGAGCCGTCGTCACCGAAGGAGAAGGAACCCAC
>JAPLMX010000256.1 GCA_026386805.1 Phycisphaerae bacterium
GCTTTCGGCGGTTCTCCAACTCGTCGAAGTCCCTTCGTGTTCGTCCTTTTCTGTCCATGCGGACAGCCTACGAGAACGAAACGCTGGTGTCAATATATTATGCGAAAAATCTGTCACTATATTATGCGAAATTCAGTAGAAGGAACACCATCCCTAATCGGCGTGCATCCTTAGTGGCTGTAGTGTTCGTTGTTTTGTCGTTCATGATGTGCAGACCTTTCTGAAACGTCCATCGCGGTCGCCGCGCAACTGCGGCTTGTGAACCCCCGGCAGGCAGACAGGGTCGCCGGCGACAGGCTGCGCGGCCGCGGCCAGACACGCCGACACCTCCGCCTCTTTCGTCTTGGGGAAGGTGAAGAAGAACGTGCTTCCCTTGCCGACCTCGGACTCGACCCACACCCGCCCGCCGTAGAGCTCGACGATCTTCTTGACCAGGGTCAGGCCGACGCCGGTGCTCTCATATTCATCCTTCGGCGCGAGGGTTTGGAAGATGCGAAAAATGCGCTCGAAGTGCTTTGCTTCGATGCCGGGTCCGTTGTCCGCAACGCTCAGTTTCCAGAAGTCCCCCTCCGCAACGCACCCAACGTGGATCTTCCCTTGGGGCTTATCCATGAACTTGACCGCGTTGCTCAGCAGGTTCTGGAACACCTGGGTGAGGCGCGTTTTCTCGCACGTGACCGTCGGCAGATTGGGTTCGACCGTGATCTGGATGTGCTCCGGCGGCGCGATCGCGTCGACAATCATCGGGATCAATTCGTTCAGGTTCACCTCCACCACGTCCTCCTTGATCCGCCCCACGCGGGAGTACTGCAACACGCCGTCGATCAAGTTGTGCATCCGGTTGACGCGGCTCTGCAGCAGAGCCATCTGCTCCTTCGCCTCCTCGCCGAGCTTGTCCCCGTAATCCTCGCACAGCCACTCGGTGACGAGCTTGATGCCGCGCAGCGGGGCCTTCAGATCGTGGGACACAATGTAGGCGAAGTGCGATAACTCTTCGTTGATGTCGGTCACCTTGTGCAGCAGCGCGGCCTGCCTTTGTTCCGCCAGATGCCCTTCCGTCACGTCCCGGAAACTCAACACCTGGCCGACCACGCGATTGCCGATGACTTGTGGCCTGCAGTACCGTTCCACGATCCTGCCATCCTTGAGGTCGAAAGTGTCGAAGCTCTCCGCCTCCGGCTGACTGTACAGCTCCTTGAGCTTTACGAGGAACGTTTCCGGGTCCTTAAGCTGACGCCGCACGAAGGACACGGTTTCCTCGTTGTTGCGGGCATCGAGAGCGGCGTCCGGGACGCCCCAAATCCGTTTGAACTGATTGTTGAAGCTCTTGATCTTTCGGTGCAGATCCACAACCAGAATGCCGTCCGCCGTGGCTTCCAGCGTGGCCTCGAGCATCGAGAGGGATTCCCGAAGCTGCTCTTCCACGGCATGCAGTCTCTCATTCTCCTGCCGGAGCGACTGGTTCTCCCGTTCGAGCCCCGATGATTCCTGGCCGCTGGGGCACGTCTGCGTACAACTGACTGTTTCGGACATGGCCGCCATCCTCATCAGTTTAGACACACCTCGTCAGCAACGAGGGCTTGTTTGTCAGCTACGATCCCTTGTTTGGGCAAGGTGAAGAAGAACGTGGTTCCTTCGCCCGGTTTCGATTCGATCCAGATGCGGCCACCGAACAATTCGACGATTTTCTTCACTATCGACAGGCCGATGCCCGTACTTTCGCGCTGGTCCCGGGGAACGAGCGTTTGAAACATCTGAAAAACCTTTTCGAAGTGTCTGGCTTCGATCCCACAGCCATTATCGGACACGGCGAATTGCCAAACGTGGCCTTGGTCCGCACATTGGATCTCGATGCGGCCCTGCGGCTTGTCCATGTACTTGATCGCGTTACTGATCAGATTGTGAAAGACCTGTCCGAGACGGACCTTTTCACAGACCACCACGGGCAGTGGGCTGGGGACCATGACCTGGATATGGGCGGGCGGGTCCAGCAAGACAATCGTCTCGGACACCAGCCTGCCGAGGTCCACCACCTCCCGGCGATTGGTCACTCGGCCGATCTCGGAATAGCGCAGGATGCCATCGATCAGCTCGGTCAGCCGCACCACCCGGCCCTTGAGCAGTTGCAGTTGCTGGCGGCCCTGGTCGTCGAACCGGTCGGCGTAATCCGACGCGATCCAGTCCGCCAGGGTCCCAATGCCCCGCAGCGGCGCCTTGAGGTCGTGGGCCGCCACGTGGGCGAAGTCTTGCAGCTCCTTGTTCGAGCGGCGCAGGTTCTGCACGGTCTCGGCCAATTGCTCGTTGGCCGCGGCCAGAGCCTGCTCGGTCTTGCGGCGGGCCGTTACCTCGCCGATCAGTTTCTCATTGGCGGTCAGCAGTTCGGCGGTTCGCTCACGAACCCGGACCTCCAACTGGTCGTTGGCGTCGACCAGCGCCGCATCCCGCTGCTGGATTTGTTCCAGCATCCCGTTGAACGCTTGGATCAGCAGGCCGACCTCGTCGCCGCCGACCGGTTTGGCGCGGAGGGTGTATTCCTTCTTCTCCGAGACCAGGCGCGCCACCTGGGCCAAGTGAAGGATCGGCAAGGAGATGATCCGCTGCAGTCGCGAGGAGATCAGGTAGGCCGCCATCAACGAGGTGAGAACGACTCCGAGAATGACGACGATGCCGTGCCTGAGCCGCATGTACAGGGGTTCCAGATCGGAGAACAGGGTGACGGTCCCGATCCACTGCCCGTCGAGCGTGACGGGCACTTGGACCGTGAGGCATTCGCGGCTGAAGACGGCGCCATCCCGCTTCAAGTCGTGAAGGATACGGGTACTATCCACACCCTTGCGTATATAAAAGGCGAACAACCGTTCGTCTTCGCTACGTGTGCACGCGCCCATGATGGAAGGGAGGGTACTGAGAGTCTGCAGAACAGCAGACGCATCGGCCCGGTCCTTGAACGTGATAGCGGCCCGGCAGTTCTCCGCAATAACCTTAGCCTCCGCAGTGACGTCGCGCACCATGGCGTGTCGCAGGGAAACCCACTCCCACGCGATGAAGATGCCGCCCGCCAACGCCAGCGCGGTGATACACGTGAGCATGGTGACGGCGATCAGCTTGTGCTTGAGCGACAGGCCGCCCACAAACGTCGATGTCCTGCGTCCCCTATGGCGGACCCTCGTTTTCGGCTTATCGGTCCTCATTGCCTTGTCTCTCCAGGGAATCGTGCTCCATGGTCCGCAGCGCCAGCCGGAGCAGGCTGGACCGAATCTGCAGCTTGCCCCGCGCGGCAGCGGCCAGGTTGACCTCGAACCGGACTTTCTTCTCCTCGATCACAAGATTGATGATGCCGCCGGCCTCCAGGAAACCGGGACTATCCCCCACCAGCAGGATGCCCTCCTTCTGCAGAGGCGGTAAGACTCTCGACCAGAAAGGCTTCTCCGACGGGCAGAGGAACAGAACGTGGCATTGGCGGATTTCCGCCATCTGCGGATGCGGGTCCGGGATCTTCTGCTCGGAGTCTTTCAGGTCCTCAAAACCCTGGAAGAACCGAACCTTCACCTGCTTGTTCTTGATGCGCTTGCCTTGCAGTTCGGCGAAACTCTCCTTCGAAGGGACCCTGCCGCAAACGCCGACCACGATGGTCCCATTGGGGTCGCTGTCCGATCCCGCCTTCTCGTCCGCCGCTCCGAACCGCCCCCCGACGACGAATTTGAGGAAGTTGTACACGAAGGCGGCCTTGACCTGGTACTCGCGCTGGGAGGCGGATTCCTCGGCGGCTTGTCCATGGACGAGCGCCGGATGCAACGCCAGAAAGGCCACCAACAAGATGCAGATGCGAGTTCTCATGATTCCTGTGTCTGGTAAATTCTTACGCTCCTGCTCCCCTAAAACCGCAACGTCAGTCCAACTCGGAACGTCCGTCCCTCAGCGTATGCAACTACGCCTGCGGTGCTTCTGCCCCCGCCGCACTTAGAATCTATACACTATTCCAAATCCCACCGATGGTGGCATAATCCGATACATTCCGGGTCGGTCCGTATTAAAGCCTTCACGCCTCTTGTTAAGGTCCTGCTCGAACCAGCCCAGAATATCGTACGCATCAAATCGCAGGGTCAGATTCTTGCTAGCGCTATACTGTACCCCTGCGTTTAGGTAGTAGCTCGGGTCAAACGCCTTGTCGGCCTTGAGGTCATAATAAGCTGTCTTTACGCTATTCCTCCATTCTGCGTAGTCCTCTCCTCCCGGATTACACCAATAGACCACCAGCGAACTGTCGACGCTCCACCGGTCGTCCACCTTGTAATGCACACGCGCTTTGGAAATCTGATTGAACCAGTTGGCCAAGTCATTGCCATAACCCATCGGTGCGGCGGTGTCTTCGGCGGAAGTAATTCCCGGCGCAAGGTCAAAACTCAGTAATTGTGTATATCCGTGAGAAATGTCAAATCGGAACTTGTCAACCAAATATGTTGTTTCCAGTTCCACTCCCCACACCTTTTCCGTCCCCAACAGCGTCGTAGTACCATTGGGATCGGTAGCCGTTCTTCCCCATCCAATGAGATCCTGCTTGTGCTTGAAGACGCTCATGCCCGTCCAAAAGTTACTGCTGAAGCGTCGTTCATAGCGTATTTCCAGCGTGTCCAGGGTTTCCACCGCACTGGGGGATTTTCCGAGCAAGTCGGCGTCTTTCATATCCGCCGCGGTATTCATGCGATGGGAGCTCGATGTCATGAATTTGAAGGTATCTTTATCGGTGGGCGTGTAAATCAAAGAAAAACGCGGCGAGAACATCAAGTCGGTAAAGGTGTGGTAGTCCATCCGGGCACCCACAAACGACGTTAGCGAATCGCTGATATTCCATTGGTATTCACCCATCACCGAGCCCAGATCCGTGTCCCAGCGCGGCATGACTTTATTCAACGCGGGGACGTTATTGAACATCACATACATGTAGTTGGCGTTGTCGGAGCCGGTGGGGGACAGTCCAAATTCGTCATGGGCCCAGGAACCACCCAAAGCCAGGTGATGCTTCTTATTGATATCCCAGGTAGCCATCACTTTGCCAAAGTATTCATCTTCGGCGTAACTCAAGGCCCTGCTTTGCCCGTAAGGGGCCGACTGGATCTCGGTCCGCAGATAGTCCACATCATACTTGATCGCAAAATCGGAACTGAGTTCCTGTCTGTATCCCCAAAACAACATGCCCTGACGATAGCCTTCGCCAAAAGGAATATCGATCTTGGCCTGCTCGCCCAAATCGACATACTCACCTCCCTGCGTATATCGAAATCCCAGGTCCACATCATCGTGTGTG
The DNA here is from genome assembly GCA_026386805.1 of Phycisphaerae bacterium. Taxonomy (GTDB): domain Bacteria; phylum Planctomycetota; class Phycisphaerae; order Sedimentisphaerales; family Anaerobacaceae; genus PLanc-01. Next base: position 5,306 of record JAPLMX010000256.1, read on the forward strand.
TACTCTGCGTGCAGTTTTACTTTGGGTGTTCCCGCAAACTGTTCGTTATAATTCTCCAAACCGTCTGCCACTTTTTGATTGCTGGAATAGGTCCTTCCAGCCTTGATGGTACTTGCTCCATAGACTACGGGAGAATCGTCCCCAGAGGCTCCCGGATAGTCGGCGATGCCGCCATACACAAATAATCCAGCCCCGTTGTCGAATTTATGGCCATATTTGAATTCCGTGGCATAGAATTCTTCGATTCCTCCAACGCGTTGATTGACCTCCAAGCCCTGGAAGGTCTCGGCGTTGTCCGTGGTAATGTTAATCACCATGGACAAGGCGCCGGGACCGAACAGAGCCGAACCGGTTCCGCGAATAACGTCAATGTGATGAATGTCCGCAAGCATCGGCAAGTCTCGTTCGCTGATCGCGCCGAAATCGGTATGCTCATTCATCATGTGACCATTGACCAGCAACAGGTACTTGTCATCCCGATTGGAAATGATGCCCCGCAGCCCCATATGGCGAAGTTTGGCGTCGTGCAAAATGACCTGCAGATTCGGAACGTAAATCTCCAGCAGCTCGTATAAGCTGCGCGCGCCAGACTGGCGGATTTGCTCCCGGGTGATGGTGGTTACAGTAGCCGGCGCCAGGCGGGCGCTGGTCTGCGTCAGGGCGGCCGTGGACGAGACTTCCACGTCCATCAATTCCTCGATGGACATGTCCAGGAAGCTCTCTTTTGCCTCGCGCTGGTTGGGATCGGTGGGCGCGGACTCGCCCGCGCCGGCCGAGTCCAGCAGAGCCAGCAGTACCACGATCTGCGATAGTAGAATCCTCGTGACGTTCACGAGAACCTCCATATCCAAATCTGAGTGTACTCAAGCACGACCATCCGGCCGCCGCGTCTGAAACCCCCAACGCGTAAGATCCCGTTTAAGGACTCTTCAGGCACAGCGACCAATGGCCCGCAGACGCATCCTGCGATGCCGGCCCCACTCAAGCTGGGTCCCGAACGCGAAAGATCGGGTCTCGGGACCCCTTGCGATGCCCGGCGCTCTGGCGACGGGCAATCACAGTGACTCCTATCGTCAGACCACGGCCCCAAGTCGAGCAATCCGTGCGGAACGAGAGTGTGAGGGGCGAGCACCTTCGCGCGCCTATCGTCAGGATTCATGGCCGTCGGAACTGTCGTGCGCAGACGCACCCCACGGGTGGCGAGCGGGAACGCTCGCCCCACTCGGCGGTCCCGACACCGGCACGGCTGCACCGGACGCGCCCTATAATAAGACCGCCATCTCCATAGATACCCCGGCTTGATCCCATCTTGATCGGCGGGCGAGACGCGCGGACCGGAACACTCCAGGAATTGACGATGGATGATTCACGATGTGCGATTCCGGACCGAGCCCAGCCGCAGGCATCACAAATCAATAATCAACAATCTTGCCCCCTCTGACCTCCCGTGCCAGGCAACGTCCGAGAAGGACGCGTGTGGCCCGAACTCGGTGACGATCTGTGCCGCTCAACATGGCCAAGATTTCACTTGACCAGGAATTGGTGCACCTGTATGATAACAGAGCAACAGAATAGCGGATCGCAGATAAGACACCGCAGCTTGGGAGGGTTTCGTCGTGAGCGGCCCAGCACGCGTCCTCGTCGAAGATCTGCCACAGAGGCACAGAGATCCCAGAGGTGATCTTGGATTCATTGACAGACAGGACCTCGACTTCATTCTCCGTGTCCTCGGTGCCTCTGTGGCGAGCCTTCGTGCGAAACAAAGCCAATCTCCACGCCGAGACAGGACTGGATAAGAGCCGGCAGGGCCGGGGAGGGAACCCCCACCGGCACCAATTGTGCGAAACAAAGCCAATTCCTCGGCCTGGTTCAACCTCGCCCACGCCAGGGTAACACTCGTGCGCCCCTTCTCGAGGAGTAAAACTGATGTAAACTCCTTGTGTGCAACATGTTACGATCACAATGAAACGTAACTGCGCAACCGAGAGTGTTACCCGGTTCTGAACCAGGCCAATTCCTCCCGAGCGACACGAAGGGCAAGTACTTTGTGGAAAGAGACTTATGACGAATTGGACACGCAAACGGCCTCGGCAAAACAAACAATGATCCGCTCAAAGGCTAAAGAGTCTGCCAGGTGGCAGTCTCAAGGCCGGAAGGCCTTGGGGATAGTTTATGGTGTCGAGGGCGTCCCGCCCTCGAATCGCGGGCAGGATGCCCGCGACACGACCATCCCCAAGCTGCGCTGGAGGCTGCCACCCGATCTCACCACGCCTGGTTTAGCCTTCGAGCGGATCATTGAAAACAAAGCCAGTTCCCACACGGACAGCGATGGGCAAGGCTTGGCAAGGCGGCCCGTGCCGCCGGTGAGACCCTTCGTGCGAAACAAAGCCAATTGGCCCCGCACCGACCGGAGAAGGACGCTGGCTGGCAGGGCCGCAAGTGCGGCCGCCGTTGGGGACGAGCGTGCGAAACAAAGCCAATCTCCGGGATCAGGGCGACGCGATGGATTTGGAACAGACAATTGCGAGCGTAGCGCGGCAATCCGCCACCGCATGCCGGCCACACCCGCCTGTGCCGCGGAAGTCCTTTCAGCTTGACAGTTTACCCATTTTCATCATACTATCGCTTCTCTATGCCACAAGGTATTGCCATTTTGGGGTCCACCGGCTCGATCGGGCGCAACGCGCTGCGGGTCATCGAGGCTCTCGGACCCGAATACCGGGTGGTCGCCCTCAGCGCGCACCGCAACGTAGAGCTTCTCGCCCAGCAGACCCGCCGGTACAAGCCGAAGCTCGTGGCCGTAACCAATAGGGATTCCGCCGCCGAGTTCCGCGCCATGATGGATGGCGAGGTCCCAATGCTGTCCGGGCCGGACTGCCTTACCGGACTCGTGCAATGCGACCAAGTCGATACGGTCCTGACGGCGGTCGTGGGGGCCGCGGGTCTGCCCTCGGTGATGGCGGCCGCCGAGACGGGAAAACGCCTCGCCGTGGCCAACAAGGAGCCGCTGGTCATCGCGGGAGAGCTGCTCACCCGGGCGGTCCGGGAGCACGGCAGCACCCTGCTGCCCATCGATAGCGAGCATTCGGCGGTCTTTCAGGCCCTGCAGTCCGGCAGGAGTTCCGAGGTCCAGCGGATCCTGCTGACCGGCTCGGGCGGTCCCTTCCGAGGGGCGACGGTCGAGGACCTGCAGGAGGTAACGCTGAAGCAGGCACTATCCCATCCGACGTGGAATATGGGACCCAAAATCACCATCGACTCGGCCACCCTGATGAACAAGGCCCTGGAGATCATTGAGGCCCGGTGGCTGTTCGACGTGCCGGTCGAGAAAATCGAGGTGCTGATCCACCCCGAATCGATCGTGCATTCGCTGGTGGAGTTCGTGGACGGCTCGGTCATCGCCCAGCTTGGCGAGCCGGATATGTGTCTGCCGATTCAATACGCCCTGACGTATCCCCGGCGGGTCGCCGGGGTGTCGAAGCGTCTGCGGCTGGAAGAGATCGGCGCGTTGCACTTCGAGAGGCCGGACCCGCAGACGTTCCGCGCGCTGCCGCTGGCCTACGAGGTCGCCCGCGCCGGGGGTACGGCGGCCGCCGCCTTCAACGCCGCCAACGAGACCGCCGTGGAGGAATTCTTAGCCGGAAGGATCAAATTCCTGCAGATCATGGAGCTGGTGGAGCATTGCCTGAACCGGCATGATATCAGGCAGATCACGTGCCTCGACGAGTTGCTCGAGGCCGACGCCTGGGCAAGAAAAGAAGTCAAGAAGAGATTGTTGATTTTTGATTGCTGATTGTTGATTATCACTCACACTCCCAAAAATCAAAAATCGTAAATCATAAATCGTAAATATTCTGGGGTGTTCGATGGCAGAGACGGGAAGATCACGGATGAGATCGCTGGGGGGGGTGTTCTGGGTCGCCATGGCGGCGGTGGTTGTCTTTCTTGCCCTGCGCTATGTGGGCGTGGTCAGCAATGTGGTGATCGTCCTGCTCGGGTTCGGCTCGGTCGTGCTCGTCCACGAATTCGGCCATTTCATCATTGCCAAGCTCGGGGGGATCAAGGTCGAGGCGTTCTCCCTCTTCATGCCCCCGACGCTGGTGGGGATCCGCAAGACCAAGGACGGATTCAAGTTCCGGTTCTTGCCGAGCTTGTCCTCGCACCAGGAGCAAGAGGAGGGCGAACCCCCGGCCCAGATCGAGGAAACGGAATATCGCATCGGGGTCTTCCCGTTCGGCGGATACGTGAAGCTGATGGGCCAGGAAGATACGGGCCCGGTGAAGCAAGTGGCCGATCCCCGGTCCTTTGCCAACAGACCGATGGGCATTCGCGCCGCCGTTATTGCGGCGGGGGTCACCTTCAACGTGATCAGTGCGGCGATCATCTTCATGATCGTGTTCCTGGTGGGGATCCATCTGCCGCCCGCCGTGGTCGGCAACGTGCTGGGGAAATCGCCGGCGGCCAGGGCGGGCCTTCAGCCGGGCGATGAAGTGCTCATGATCGACGGCAAGACCAAGGACCTCGACTTCAGCGATATCCTCGTCGCGGCGGCGTTGTCGAGCGCCAACGAGCCGGTCCCGGTCACCGTCCGCCATCCGGATGGCTCGATCCAGGAGACGACGCTCGTGGCCGAGAGCCTGCCGGGCGGCCAATTTCGCGATTTCGGGATCGAGCCGCCGCAGAGCCTGACGATCGCCTCGATCGCCGAGCCCAACCTCCTGCAAAAACAAACAGGGCTGCTGCCGAAAGACCGCATCGTCGCCGTCAACGGTCAGAAGGTAGACCATTACTGGGACCTCGCCGCAGTCGTCAGGAGCACGCTGGCACCGAATATCGGCATCACCGCCGAGCGACCCAAGGGGGGCCAGAACACCGAGCTCGTCCAGACCCAGTTGCCGCTCGATTGGACCGTGTCCGAAATCGGCGACGTGAAATCGGAGGCGGACCTGAGCAACGTCTACTCCCTGGTTCCGCGCCTCCGCGTTTTGGCGGTTGGCGACGAGAGAAAACGTTCGATGAAGGACGCCGGCCAGGAGGAAAATGGATCGGGCCTTCGCGCCGGCGACGTCATTGTCGCCGCCGATCAGACGCAGGACCCCACGTACAAGGAGATGCGCGACATCACCACCCAGTACGATGGTAAGTCCTTACCGATCAAGGTTTTGCGAACGGACGCCAACGGCGTGGAGCAGATGGTTACGGTTACCGTCAAGCCCAAGCGCGAGCCCGGGACGGGCCGTGTGGTCATCGGCTTTCTTCCGACGCTGGATGCCAGGCACGCGGTGGTCGCAAAAACCGTGGCGACGGAAAATGGACCCGCCGCCTTGGACATCCCGCGAGGAGCGAAGATCGTCAGCGTCAATCAGAAACCGGTATCCAGCTTCTACGATGTCGTTGCGGAGGTGCGGCGCTGGCAAGGGCAGCCGATCACCCTGCAATATCGACTCGATGAGCAGGCCGAAGGAGGGGTAACGCTATCGGAAACGCTGACGGCCAAACCCGTGAGCGTCGCATCGATTCTGGCGGAAGCCGTCCCCTTCAAACCTCTGGATCAGCTCTACCAAGCCCAAGACCCAGCCACCGCCATCGCCATGGGCTACCGCAAAACCTGCACGTTCATCACGCAGACTTATGTGACGCTGGCGCGTCTGTTCGGCCGATTGATCAGCCCCAAGAACCTCATGGGCCCCGTGGGCATTATCTCGGTCAGCTACGAGATCGTAGCCCAGCAGCCTTTCGTGAACTACGTTTACTTCCTCGGGCTGATCAGTGCGACCATCGCGGTCGTCAACTTCTTGCCCATTCCCCCGTTCGACGGTGGGTTGATCGTCCTGATGATGATCGAGAAGATCAAAGGCTCGGCCCTGAGCGAGCGCACCCAGGGCATTCTGGCCTACGCCGGGTGGGCCATGGTGCTTGCTTTGCTCGTGTACGTGACGTTCAACGATATTGTCCGCAGTTTCTTCAGCTAAACGACGCCAACTGCCGATAAAAAACACGACAGTAGGTGCCATGTGGTGTGCCACAACTGGAGAATGGATTTGAAGGTCCGCGCATGTTAGTGGAGAAGCCCGTCAGCGAGTCCGCCCAGCCGCGTAGTCCTGCCTCGGGGCCGGATCGCCTGGAGAAGCCGGTTTACGGAGTCATTGAGCCCTCGAGCTCCAAGGCGTTGAGCAGTGAGCAGTACCATCGGAGTTTGCCCAGCGTTCTGGAGGCGACCGATGGCGAGGTCTATCAGCTTCTCACGAAGGAATACGACCGCCAGCAGAACACGCTGCAACTGATCGCGGCGGAGAACCAGTGCTCGCGGGCCGTCTTGGCCGCACTTGGGTCCGTCGTTCAGAACAAGACGACGGAGGGTTTCGTCGGCGCCCGATTCCACGGAGGATGCGAGGTTGTGGATTGCCTGGAGGCTCTCGCCATCAGCCGGGCCAAGGAAGTCTTCCAAGCCAAGTACGCTAACGTCCAGCCGCACTCAGGCACTGGCGCCAACCAGATCGTGATCACGGCGATCCTCGAAAAAGGGGATCGTATTCTCAGCCAGGCCATGGACCAGGGCGGGCACGTCTCGCACGGGGCCCCCGTCTCCTTCGCGGGCAAGTTCTTCGAGGTCGAGCCCTACTGCGTCCGGCCGGACTCGTTCCTGTTGGATTACGACGCCATCCGGAAGCAGGCCCTGCGCTTTCGCCCCAAGTTGCTCATCTGCGGGGCCAGCGCCTACTCACGAACCATCGACTTCGCCCGGTTCCGCGCCATCGCCGACGAGGTCGGCGCCTATCTCTTGGCGGACATCTCGCACATCTCCGGCTTAGTCGCCGCCGGGGCGCATCCGTCGCCGGTGGATTATGCGCACTTCACAACTACCAGCACATACAAGCCCGGCGGTCCTCGCGGCGGCCTGATCCTCATGGGTAGAGATTTCGAGCGGATCGGCAGCCCCGCTCCTCTTCAATCCGAAATCCCAAATCCGACAACTCCGCCGAAGGCGGACGCCTGTTGCCCGGTGTCTTTCCGGGAATCCGCCATCGCCCGTCCCCTGCCGCTCTGGGAGCGGATCGAAAAGAACACGTTCCCGGGCTTCCAAGGCACGCCCTACCTGAACAACATCGCCGCCAAAGCGGTCTTTTTCAGGGAGATGCTGTCGGCCGAGTACCGCGACAGGCAGTTTGGGATCGTGGCGAACGCCAAAGTCCTGGCCCAGGAGTTTCTACGCATGGGCTACGACATCCAGACCGGTGGCACCGACAACCACATGTTCTTGGCCAACGTGGCGAACTTCCGCCGGGGCCTGACCGGCTTCATCGCCCAGCACTGCTTGGAGGACTGCGGCATCATCATCAACATGAACCGCCTTCCTTACGACGCGCACAACGCCCGCATCACCAGCGGCATGCGGCTGGGAACACCCATCGTCACGAAGAACGGCATGGGCGCCGAAGAGATGCACGTCATCTCGCGCTGGGTCGACGGCGTTCTGACTCGCGTCGAGATCCAGGGCGACCGGCAATATCACCTCGACCCGGTTTTCCAGAGCAAGGTAAGGGAACAAGTCCGGGATCTCTGCACCCGGTTCCCCATGCGATGATCTGGCCACCCGGTCGTTCAGACCCCGGCCCAAGACGCCGTTCATCAGCACAAAATCGAAGTACCGCTCCGGGAAGTGGCTCCGCAAGTTCGCGGCGTCATCGACAATGTGATTCCGTGCGCCGCATGACATTCTGGCCGGGTCCCAGTCGATTTCGAGCTTCGGATTTCTTCAAACAGCGGCGTGCGGCCCGGGCGGACCAGTTCGGTCAGTGCGACCAGTTCTTTCCGAGCAGGCCCCGCGACCCGCACCTCAACGATCCACCGCCGGCCCGATCTCCTCCGCCACACCCATAAGAACACCTTGGAATTTACGATTTACGATGTACTATTTCTCCTTTGCCTGCCGCCAACGCCAACTCTCCCGTCGTAAAGAATACATTGTGAATCGTACATCCATTGAGCAACGGCCCTCTCGGGCTCTTCCATTATCCGGAGCCCGCGCGGCGCAATAAAGAAGGCCATAAGGGGAAGCTTATGGCCTGTTGGCTTGTAACCGAGATATCTATTCTGTCATGTTGTGTTGCGTCAAATCATGCTGGTCTTGGGTTTCGCAGAGGCGGCGGGCGAACGCGCTTCGGGGAATACCATCTCTGGAACAACGAATCGACAGTTGTTGGCAGGCCCCTTGATTCGTTGGATTCGCCGGTCTGCCCCTCGGAGGGCGGGCAGACGCACATGTTGAAAAACAACCAGAAGACCGCCGTGACGAACGTCCATGTTTTCATGATACTTACCCCAATGTTCTACTGTCCGTATCGGCGGGTCCTTGCGAATTTCCTTAACGGTTCTGCGCAGCGTCCACGAGGCCCGCGGAACACCCGGGGAAAGCCTGCCGGTGCGAATCGGTGTATCAATATATACAATTCGCTTTTTTCGGTCGTGGGGTGTTTGACGCCGCGGCGCTCGTTCTCGCGGGGACTGTATCAATACTGATAGAGCTTGTTGCGCTTTGCGCAACTTTTTTTACGCCGGCGTCACTTTTCTTTCCCACGCGGCGATGGGGAAGGCTTGCGGAGGGAAAAGTCTTACTTGTTGCGGTCCAATAACGCGACGGCCAACTGCCGGAGGACTTCGGCGCGGCGGCCGAACGGTTCCAGGAGGGCCACGGCCTCGCGGGCGAGGTTCCGCTCCAGTTCTTTGGCCTGTTCGATCCCTACGACGGCCGGATAGGTGCATTTGGCGGCTTGGATGTCTTTGCCGGCGGTCTTGCCCAACTGCTCGCTCGAGGCGCTGACGTCCAGGATATCGTCGGCGATCTGAAAACCCAGACCGATTTTGAGACCATATTGTCCGAGCCTCTCCAACGGCTCCGGGGCCGCCCCGCCGCACAGGGCGCCCATCCTCGCGGCGCAGCGGAACATCTTGGCGGTCTTATTGGTGTGAATGTACTCCAGCATCGCAACGCTTCCGACGGTGTTTTCGGCCTTCAGATCGGCCACCTGGCCGGCGATCATGCCCGCCGAGCCGGCGGCCCGCGCCAGCTCGCCGATCAGCTTGACCGCCAGTTGCGGCTCGTCGATCCTGTCGGCGAGGACCTCGAACGCGAGCGTCAGAAGGCCGTCGCCCGTCAGAATGGCCGTCGCTTCATCGAACGCCTTATGACAGGTCGGCCGGCCGCGCCGAAGATCGTCATCGTCCATCGCTGGCAGGTCGTCGTGAACGAGCGAGTACGTGTGGACCATCTCCAGCGCGGCGGCGGCGCTCCGGGCGTTGGCGTTGGCGCCTTCGGCGATCAGCTCGCAACACCACAGGATCAAGGCCGAGCGGATGCGTTTGCCCGGGCCGGAGAGGGTGTAGCGAAGCGATTCTCGCAGGTCCGTTTGGATGTCCTGCTGCTCGGCAAGGACTTGATTGAGAACCTCATTGACGATCTGGACCTTCTCGGCGAGCGAGGTGTTGAAGTCAGGGTCGGCTGCACGTGATGGAAGCATAAGGCGAAGCGAATTTACTATTTACGATTTTCGATTTACAATTGAAGCAAGCCGGGCTGTCAGCAGAAGACCAAGGCGCCGGACAAGGCTCAATAGTAAATCGTAAATGACAAGTTGTAAATCACGAATGGTGTTGGTCCTGGGCGTAACGGCCTCCGGCAAGGCCCGGCTCGGATTCGAATTGGCCCGGACGCTCGACGGTGAGATCGTCAGCGTGGACTCGATGAAAGTCTACCGCCGCATGGATATCGGCACGGCCAAGCCATCGAAGCAAGCGCAGCAGCAGGTCCGATACCATCTGACCGATGTGGTCGAGCCGAGCGAATCGTTCAGCGTGGGGGTGTTCCTCGACAAGGCCCTGGCGGCCATCGGCGACATCCGCGGCCGTGGCAAGACGGTCGTCGCCGTCGGCGGAACGGCCCTGTACCTCAAGGCCCTGCTCTACGGCCTGTTCGAAGGCCCCGGCAGCGATGAGCGAATCCGGGCGGAGCTGCACGCACAAGCGGCACAGCAAGGTCTGGCCCGCCTGCACAACGCCTTGCGACAGATCGACCCAGAGGCGGCCGACCGCATCTATGCCAACGACGCCAAGCGGATCATCCGAGCCCTGGAGGTCTACCGATTGACCGGACGACCCATCTCAAGTTTCCAAAAGCAATTCGACGCCGAGCGGCCGATGCACGATTGGACGATCATCGGCCTGCGACGCGAGAAAACGGTCGAGAGCCAGCGAATCAACGCCCGGGTCAAGAAGATGATCGAGTTGGGCTTGGTCGATGAGGTCAAATCACTGTTGGCGGAGGACAAGCCCCTCAGTCAGCAGGCCCGCTGTGCGATCGGCTATGCGGAGATCATCGGGCACCTCGAAGGCCGCATGAGCCTGGACGAGGCCGTCGAGCGGATCAAGGTAAACACCCGTCGCCTGGCCAAAGGCCAGCGCACGTGGTTCAGAACGTTCCGCCAAGTGAATTGGCTCGACGTGGAGCCGGAAGAATCCCCCGAGCACGTCATCGACCGGGTCAAAGAATTGATCGCAGGCCCACCCGGCCAGCCGGCTCCATAGGTCCCCTCGGTCCTATTCGGCTGGCGCCACTGCCTCCCGCGGCGGGACCGTCTGAAGCTGCCGCTGGGCGTGGAGCATGGCCGCGGCCTCGCCGAGCACGAGCTGCTTGATCAGGCTCCGCGGGATCGCCGTCATCCCCATATTGAAGACCCGCTCTTCCACGGTGGAGGCCACCGCCCTGGCTGTCTCAAGAGCGATCCCGGACTCGGCCGTCAGATCCTGAACGATCCTGCCTTTGTCCCACGGCATCCGCTCCGGCGGCTGTTTCGTCCTGCTGAGCCGCTCCAGATCGGCGAATTCGAGAACATCGACGGCAAGAACTTCGGTTCGGGCCCGTTTCATCCGTCGCCCGATGGCGTGTTCGCCCAAGGCGACGGCCGCCGACTCATAGCCGGTCGAGGTGAGCACGACTTTGATCATGGAGAGGATTTCACTCGAGCTGACCCGGCGTTGATCCCGCTTCTTATAGAGGTAGTACGTAACGACCTCGGCCAGATCCTCCGCCATCGCGATATCGGGCCGACCGGTGGCCGAAAACGCGTTGTTGATCGTCCCGACGAGCTTGGTATGAATATACGCCTCGGTCGTTCCATCAGCCTTGGTAACCTGCAGTTGCCTGTTCATACGACCGGTTGCCTCCCTGCAGATGGGGTTCCCAAACGCGATAAATCGCGTTTTTTTTGGTCCCCCTACTGGTCAAAAAGCTTGAGCTGATCGGCCGGCTCCGTCTCCTGGATCGCCTTACTGACCTCGTCGATCAACTCGCCGGCGTCGTCGAAATCCCGATAGACGCTGGCAAAACGAATATACGCGACCTTATCCACGTCGCGCAGGTGCTTCATCACGCATTCCCCGATGAACGCGGACGTCACCTCTTTGTCGAAGCTGCGGAAGATGTCCTCCTCCGTGTGGTCGGCGATCTCCTGAATTTGCTCGGCCGAGACAGGCCGTTTGTAGCAAGCCTTCTGCAAACCGCTGATGATTTTTTCCCGCTCGTAGGGCACGCGGGTCTTGTCCTTCTTCACCACGTGGAGCCGGAAACTCTCGCCGGTCCGCTCATAAGTGGTGAAACGCCTTTCGCAGGCCAAGCACTGGCGCCGCCGTCGAATCACCCGTCCGGAGTCGCTGGAGCGGGAATCCACGACCTTATCACTGTCTTCCTTGCAAAAGGGGCATCTCACAACTCAGGTCGACCTCCTTGAAAGCGATTGCCTCAGAACCCACGCCGTGCGGGACATCCATTCCCCTGCAAAGGCTGCTACTGTACATCTACTAGTAACATCGCCCATTGTATGCTCAAGATGTAGTATGTCAATCGAAATCTCCGCCGAATGACCGGTGCAAAAGCAAAGCGGGGCGTCGTCCCACGGACCGACGCCCCGCTTTTGTGTCCTCGTGCGCCCCGTGCGGTGGCGCGGTTGTCACTTCGGATTACTTGACCGGGTGGCCGTACCCGAGGTCGTCGAAGTACAACATGCCGGCGGCGCCCGCCTTCGGGCTGGTCTTATCGCCGACGCCGAGCGTAATCTTCTGCACGGCCGTCAGGTTGACGCCCGTCAGATCGCTCAGCGGAATCCGCCACTGCGTCCAGGCCGCCGTGGCGCTGGCCGACGGATTCGCATTGACCACCGTCTTGGTCTTGCCCGCCTTGTCCTGGACCGTCAGGTACAGCGGCGCCGCACCATTGGTCGGCATGGCCATACCGATGGCCACGTCCTGCCATGAGCCGCTGACCGTGCCTGTCGTGGAGACATTCGAGATCTCCGCCACGGTGGTCAGGGCCGCATCATGGCTGCACAGGGCCAAGCCAATCAGGACCGGATTGGTCATCGTGATCGTCTGGGCCGTGCCCAACGGCGTCCAGGTCTTGCCGTCCGGGGAGATCGAACCCGTGAAGCTGTTGCCCTTGCGCTCGACCTTGACCCAGTACGGAGCCGCCACAGCCGGCGCGGCGTTGTCGTCGTTGGTCGAGGCCCCGGCGGCCGTCAAACGCCGCTGGAAGCTGGCGCCGTTGCCGGCGCCCGAGCCACCCGCCGTGATGGGCATGAAGGCATGGGTCGAGCCGGCATCGATGCTCTGGCGGATCATCACGCCACCTTTGGCCCAGACGTTGGTGTTGACGATGCTGTCCACGCGGGCCACGATCGAGCCGTCACCATTGAGTGACTTGTAGGCGAAGCGGAACTGGTCGCCGTTGTTCCAGATATCCGTGCCGCTGCTGCTCATGGTGAAGGTGCCGTCGCCGTTGTCGGCAAAGCCCGCGGCCCGGCCCCGGAACCACAGCGACAGGGTATCAGCGCCGTTGGTCGTCCAGTTCTGGGCCGTGTCGAAGGTGCGCGAGGCCTCCGAGTAATACGGCGCCTTGACGTTGTTGTACTCGAACGGCATGGACTGCTTGCCGCCATGAACGATCGTCGTCTCGGCGAACGTCCCGTTGGTGGCCGTGAGGTAGCCGACCAGCGAGCCGCTCTTGCCATCGGTGTAGCCGTCGATCCAGGCGTCGTAGATGCGGTTGTCCGTATCGTTGTAGCTTTCGAAGTCGTCCACGGCGGCGTATTCCTGCGTCGTGAAGCTCCAGACGTCGCCCGGATAGGTGACGGTGTTGACCTCATCGACCTTCCAGTAGTAGGTCGTGCCGAAGTTGAGAGCGCCGGGGGTGTAGACATGATCGGTCACGGTCTTGGCGGCAGCGGTTCCGCCGGCCACTGCGGCCTGATCGGTGCCGAAGAACACCTGATGCGAGCCCGCCTCGCGGCCGGGCCGCCAATTCAGGCTGGGATCGACCGCGATGCCCGTAGCCACGGTCGCCGGCTGCGGTGCCCTGGCCTGCACGGGAGTGTAGGAGAACCGCACTTCGCTCAGGCCCGTCTGCGGCGCCACACCGCCCCAGTTGGCATTGATCGTCAGCTTGACGTACTTGGCCATGACCCCGCCGAGGTTGACCGTGGTGTTGGCGGCGTAGCCCGGCAGGCCGGTCGC
>JAPLMX010000030.1 GCA_026386805.1 Phycisphaerae bacterium
GGACCACCATAACGTATCGGGGACAACCGTTCCAGGGGGATCCCGAAGTCAGGTCACCCCGGATCTACTGGGGCCGACCGATGAAACCACAATCTCTGAAGCAGCGAAGCAAAGCCCCCGGCGAAGCCGGGATAAGTTCACGTTGGCTCGAACTGGACGCCACCGCAGCGGCCGTCCCAGTCGGCAACGAATAGCGGGGGCCGGAATCGAACCGGCAACCTCCAGGTAATGAACCTATTGAGCTACCAATTGCTCTACCCCGCGACCAAGGGAACACTCCGGGAAAGCCAGGCCATCCGTGGCCGCAGCACGAGCGACAGTCCTTGCTCTGGACTTTCCCGCGGCAACAACCCAAGGGCCACCTTCCGGCGTGAGGAATCCGGGGGGATTCCTTCGTTGCTGGTTGGGAGCGTGATTGGATGGGGATCGCGTCCGTGATTGAAACAGCGACCCTGTGACTTGAGTAAGGATATCCGTGATGGCATCGACCATCCGTAGCACTGGCACAGCCGGGCAGGGAGGAAGGCAACGCACTGGAGATAGGTTCAGGTATGTCCGGCCCGGCTGATTGTGGCACTGAGAAGTCATCCTTGCGTAACTCATACCTGCATCCATGATTCTGTGAGTATTATACCGCCGCGCCCAAATAATGTCAAAGACTTTTTCCACAAGTTTATTACTATTTTGCTTCACGCCCCGTATCGGTTCCTGAGGCAAAGCGAAAAGTCGCAAAAAGGAGCAAGGAAAGGCAACCACGCGGCCTGGCAACAAACTCCCTATTTTTACTCTTGACAGGAGTGGGAAGAAAAATCCATACTATTCATGGAGATCGTTTGAAAGGTATGACATGGCTAAGGCAAAGAACGTGCCCGCCGAAAAGCGCCAAGTGGACTTCCCCGTGGCGGTCTGGCTCTGGGAACGGTGGAACCGCAAACGCAAGGAAGCAGGGCTTTACCTACACCAGGACTTGGAAGTGCTCCTCGTGGTCTCGGAACTGATGCCGGCGGAAGCCCACAAGGCTTTGGCGGCCGTGGCTGAATCCGAGTTCGCCCGACAGCAGTGGGCTCCCTTGTTGCAGAAGACGCAGCAGGCAATGTACGCCGTGTTCAACCAAACCCCCTCGCCAGAATCCTATCCCTTCGCATCAAAAGGGAAGAAGGACGTTTCTACTGGGAAGCGCAAGGTGAATTTCCCGGTGGCCGCTTGGCTCTGGGAGCGGTGGAACCGCAAATGTAAGGAAGCGGACCTGTTCGGTTATCAGGACTTGGAAGCCCTCTTCATCCTCTCGGAACTGCTTCCTTTGGAGGCTCATCGGACCTTGGCTACCGTCGCCCAGTCGGAGTTTGCCCGCCAGCAGTGGGCTCCCGTGTTGCGGAAGATGCAGCAGGCGATGTACGCCGCATTTGGCGAAGCCCTTCCGCGAGAATCCTACCCATTCGAATCCAAAGGCAAGTAGCAGGCGGATCTGAGCAAGGGCAAATGCCGACATTGCATAAGGGCCGCGCAGCACGCTTGATGGCGACAACGTGACGACCGGGGTGGAGGGGATGGGTGTGCGTCGCAGTGCTGCTCATACTACGGACCTTCTTGTGCGTACCGTGTTGTCACGCATCACCCACCGAGGCGAAAGGTTTTATTATATCCATTCTTCATCGCAATTGCAAGTACATTCTGGAACAATAAAATTATTGTCCCACGATGGGAGTAAAACCCTCGCCTTCAGGCGAAAACTTCAGTTAAACTGGGCAGATGGAGCACTATCGCACCTCGGCCCATACGCGATTTGATCTGAAGTACCATTTTGTGTGGATCACCAAGTACCGCAAGGCGATCCTGGGAGGTGCCGTGGGTCTGCGGCTGCGGGAGTTGGTGGTGGAGGTGTGCCAGACGAATGACGTGGAGATCTTGCCGGGGCACATCTCCAAGGACCACGTACATCTGTTCGTATCGGTACCGCCGCACTTGGCCCCCAGCAAGCTGATGCAGTACATCAAGGGCAAGACCAGCCGCAAGTTGGCGATGGAATTCAAGCACATTCAGAAAGCGTTCTGGGGCCGCCACATCTGGGCCCGGGGGTACTTCGTGGCCAGTTCCGGCAACGTGACTGACGAGGTGATCCGGGAATACATCCGGCTCCAGGAGACGGACGAGCCCGCCGATGGCGGGGCCAACTTCCGGGTCGTAGACGAGTGAAAAGATGGCTTCAGCCGTCTTCACTCGTCCCCCGAAAGCCTTCGCCTTTAGACGATGGTGGTTTACTCGCGAGTTCCACAGTGCTTTTTTAATCGGCCGCTTTTCCCGAATCTCATCCTGCAACAATCTCGCATATACCCAGCGACGGAGCTTGAAACGCATCCGTGTGTCGTCTCTCGCCGCGAGTCCAATCACGAACCGTGCGTGCTCCAGAATCTTGTCACCGATTCGTTTGATCGTATCCTTTTTCGTCTCTTTGCCGTTCTTCTCCGACACAATCCTCGCTACTCCTTCCCGTGGTCCTGGGGGGTTTGGCATTCTTCGTAGATTTTCCTTTATCTCCTCAGAAAACTCATCTTTGTAAAGCCCCCTCTCACTGGTGATCTTACTGCGGTAGAACGCCCAGTGCGGTTTCTTCCATTTACAGTTGGGAAAATGTTCCAGCACCGCCTTAGTCACTGTTTCATAGTCGGCTAACCCCTTCGTCTGTCGAATGATATCAAAGACTACGTCCTTGATAGTCTTGTAAGGTCTTGCCTCCATCGTCATCTCCTTTGACGCCTGCGACAAAAGTCAAAAAAGTGGAGTCCGAGCCGCGTTTCGGGGCCAATATCGCCACTATTCCGGGCGGTTGTGACTTTTGTCGGGCGCATCTCCTCTAGCACATTTGGCACCAATCCCTATAGAGGGTCAAAGTCTCGTTCGGTGGACGAGTACTTCCACCAGTTCTTTGTTAGGGTGCTCTTGGGACCGAAGTCGTACATAGAAATCCTATCCGTGCCAAAACTTCCGCTTGGACGGTTGTGGGCTACCAGATCGATCATCGCTCACTGACGCCAGACTATAGAGGTGAACGTGGCAATCGTCAATTGCTTTCCTCTGCTCTAATCCTCGCGTCCCTCATGGTTCCACCGGAATTAGGGTAGGCACACAGGCCTCCCATTACAGGCCGGGTTGTGCTGGCTGGGTCGGCGGTTGGGCTGGCTTGGGGGAGAAGTCCACCTTGGGTGGGGCGGCGCGGGCGGCTTCGGTGGTTTCGAAGAAGGGTTTCGGCTGGACGGAGGCCCGTTTTGCGAAGAAGGAGCCCATGAACTCCTTCGTGTAGGTATTCAATGCTTGGACCGCCTCGTTGTACCGCGTGCGGGCGACGGCGATACGGTTCTCCGTGCCTTCGAGCTGGTCCTGCAACGAGAGGAAATTCTGATTCGCCTTGAGCTGTGGGTACTGCTCCTGGAGGACCAGGAGTCTGGAGAGCAGGCCGGTCAGCTCGTTGGAGGCTTGGATTTTGCCGGGGACGCTGTCGGCCTGAAAATACTTCGTGCGGGCCTGGGCGATGTTCTCGAAGATCTCCTTCTCGTGGGCGGCGTACCCCTGCACAGTGGCGACGAGGTTGGGGATCAGGTCGAGCCGGCGTTGGAGCTGGGCGTCCACATCGGCCCAGGCCTTGCTGGCGCCCTGGTCGAGTCGCACGGCCTTGTTGTAGCCGCTGATATAGAATCCGCCGACCGCCAGGCCGAGTAGAAGCACGATGCCCACGATCGCGATGAGGAAGACGGCCAAGGAGGCCGCCTGACCTGAATTCTTAAGTGCTATCGTCTTCTGAAGCATTTTGATCTCCACAATAGTGCCACAACGCGACACGAATCTGCCCGAGGAGCGGGCGTTTCCCTTATGTTAAGACTCCCGCCGCGGTGCTAAATTCGAAATTCGAAGTACGAAATCCGAAACAAATCCAAAATCCAAAGCACTAAACGCTCGCGCCAGACCAGAGCCCGTTTTGAATTTCGGGATTTGGAGCATTCGTGCTTGTTTCGGATTTCGAAATTCGTGCTTCGGATTTCAACACAGACTGCTACACGACGAGGGCTTATGACGTTCCGTCCTTACCAGTGCCCGCCGGCGCCGCCGCCGCCGAAACTGCCGCCGCCCCCGCCGCCAAAACCGCCAAAACCACCCCCCGAACCGCCGCCGAACCCGCCGAAGCCGCCGCCGAAGGGTCCGCCGCCAAAGGAGCCGCTCTGACCGTGGCCCCCATAGCCGCCGAAGCCACGGAACAGAAGCGGCCAGAACAGCCACGGCCAGATCCCCCCTGCGCCCCCGCCCCGGCGCGTGCTGCCGAACAGGAGCATCAGCAGGAACAGAAACACCAGGAAGCTACAGCAGGGACAGCCGGCGGATGGCGCGGCACCCCGTGGCCCGGGCGGCGGGCCGGGATTCACGACGCCGCGCGGAGGGTTCGGCCGGGCCGCCAACGGCGCTTTGTCATTGCCGGCGAGCCGGCGGATCACGCGGAGGTTGGCCTCGTAGATGCCCTGGCTATACTGGCCCTGCTTGAGATAGGGCACGAGCACATCGCGCCCGATCTGCCCGGCGGCGGCGTCCGTGATGACGCCCTCCAAGCCGTAGCCGATGTCGAAGCGGTACGTCCGGTCCTTCAGGGCCAGCGTGAAGAGAACGCCGTTGTCTTTGCCCTTCTGGCCGAGCTTCCATTGGTTCAGCAGCTCGATCGTGAATTGCTCGATGGGCAGGCCGCCGGTCGTGTCGATGGTGAGGATGATGTATTGAATGCCGGTCTTCTGCTCCAGCTCCTGGAGGAGGCCGAGGAGGGCCTGCCTGTGATTGGCGTTGATCACCTTGGCCTGGTCTTCGACATAGAATTTGGGCATCGACAGATTGGGCCGCGGGTACTGCTTGGCGCCCAGCGCCGGCAGCACGAGCGTCAGGGCGATCAGGATGGGCAGATTCTTTCGCATGCCTACCGCTCCAACGCGTCAACGATGGTCGTCAGGTGGTCCACGACATCGAGGACGGTTACGAAGGTGCTCTCCATCTCGGCGTCCGTGACTCGAGACTTCTCGTGTCGCCACTGGTGGGCGGCGAGTGCCGCACTCAAATCGCCGTTGAACTGGCCGGCCGCCTTGCGCAAGGTCGAGTCCATCGTCTTGGGCCGGTCGGTATCCTGAAGCCACAGCATGGCCCGCAACAAGGGCGCGAGTCCCTTGGCCGTTGAGATGAGAATGTCACGGAGCATGCGCTTGTTGCCCGCCGAGGCGAGGTAGCCCTGCCGCAGCCGGACGAGCATTGCCTTGAGCTCGCGCTCGCATTGGAGGCGGACATTCTTCTTGTCGAACTGCAGGGCGGCGAACGGGTCTGCGCCCAGGATCGTCTCGTGGACGAGCTGAAAGTCGAGGAATTCCACCCCGAACACGTCGCAGGACCGGCGGATGTAGAACGCCGTCATCAGCAGCGGCGGCGAGAGTCTCTGCCTGCTCATCTGCGGGGCCAGCAGAGCGACGGCACTGAGCGCCGGGCTGTTATATGCGTCCAGCAGGACGACCGTATTGATGTCGCTGATCTTGGGCCGGAACTCCTGCGTCAGACTGCTGCCGACGACGCTGATGCTCTTGAGGTTGTCCCCCAGCCCCGCCTGGAGACGTTCGACCAGGAGCCTCAGCGGCTCCCGGATCTCCTCGCGAACCCCGTCCAATCGTGGAGCATTATGCGTATCGGTCGCCATAGCCACCCCTTCCTTGAAAACACACGGCTCCTGCCACGGTAGCGAGACTCCGGCGGCGCAGTGCCGCCACTCCCATTGTACCCGTGTGGGTCCACATAGCAACCGCGCTGTGTCACGGAGGCAGCCGGCGGAGGTGGGAAAAGTGCCATTTTGACAGTCAAAACGGCATTCCGGCCGGCCTGCAAGGGCTCTTTCCCAGCGAAATTGAGGCAATTCATGGCTCTTTGATTCTGGCACGCCATTTGCATATCCTCCCAGTGAAAACACATAAGTGGTCAAAGCGGTTTGACCTGAACGTCTGCAAAAGAGAGATGAGGCTTGCTTGCAGGAGTTCCATTGAAAGGGGGTATGAATTATGGCAATGGTACAGTGGAGAAAAAGGAATCCCAGTGAGTTGGCGACCCTTCGGGGCGGGATGGAGGACTGGTTCGACAGTTTCCTTCGCGGTCTGGACCGGCCGCTGAGCTTCTTCGAGCCCAGGGTCTGGCCGCCGATCGACGTCGCCGAAAAAGAAGAGGCCGTCCTGGTCCGGGCGGAAGTCCCCGGGCTGAAGCCGGAAGAGATCGACATCTCCGTCTACGGCAACACGCTGACGATCAGCGGCGAGAAGAAGGAGTCCAAAGAGGACCAGGGCGACGGTTTCTATCACCTCGAAAGCTCCTACGGCTCGTTCCGCCGCGAGGTCACGCTCCCGACGGACGTCGATGAAAGCAAGATCGAGGCCGTCTGCAAGGACGGTGTCTTGTCCATCACGCTGCCCAAAGCCGAGAAGAACAAGGCCGTCAAGGTCCAAGTCAAAGGATAGACGTCCCTTCGCTGCGTGGAACCCATGGGCCGCCCGGGCAACGACGCTCAGGCGGCCTATTCCATAGGAGCGCACTGCGACCATAAGCGATACTCCGGACGGTCACACCCTTGGGTTCGCAGCGATCATTCGGTCAGAGGCTCTTGGCGTTCGGCGCCTCATCCGAACGCGTGGCCGCAGTTGTCGCAGAATCGGGCGTCGGGGTCGTTCAACTCGCGGCAGTTGAGGCAGGGGATGGTCTTGCCGAGGGACTGGCCGCACTGACCGCAGAACTTGGCCTCGGCTGGGGCCAGGGCGTTGCACTTGTGACAGCGCACCATCGTCTGCGCGCCGCCCAAACCGCCTTCCCGCAAGCCCTGTCCAATGGCGCCGGCCACGGTCTTGATACCTTCGCGCGTCCCCTCGGCCAGATAGTTGAAGGTGTCCTTGCCGGCGGGCGCCATCTCCTCAGCCGTGTATCGCATGACCTTGCCCATGTAGCCATAGGAACTCAAGACAAAGCCCACGAACAATAGCGGTATGCCGACGAACACACACCAGAACAGCGGCAGCGGCCCAAATCCGCCCAATGAGAGGGAAAAGTTGGCGAGCCCTACGATCATGAAGACCAGACCAATCAGCGCGATAACCGGCCCGACAATCCGCAGGGTGTTTCGGACAGCGTTATGTCCCGGATCAATCTGGTTCATAGGCATGGTGATTCGCCTCCCGTCACTTCTGTTTGGTCTGGCCCTCGATCCACTTGGCGATGGTCTCCAGGGCCATCGGCGACATCGTTTCTTCGATCTTGGCGTATTCGTCCATGTTGCCCGTCTTGGCCGTTTGGAAGAGATGGTTCAGCCCCGGCAGTTCCTTGACCGTGAAATGGGTGTTGCCGCCTTCCCGCAGGGCCTGCTCGATCGCAGGCAGGTTCTCCTGGGGCAGGACTTGCTTGTCGAACTCGCCATTGATCGCCAGGACCGGGCATTTAACTCTGCGCAGGACGGTCTTCGGGTCATGCGTAATGAAGAAGCGGAACCACTTGGAGGCCACGCCTTTGACCTGGGCGTCCACCGTGGCATCCGACTGCTGAAGGGCCTGCTTCTGCTGCTCGCTGAGGACGGCGATGGACTCCTTGATGATCTTGCGAACCTTCTCCCTGGCCGCGTTTGGGTCCGTCTCGCTCCTGATGACCTCACAGATGCGTCTCTGGTTCCGGGTGGCCGTGTCGATGGCCGCCTGGTCAGCCCCCTGCGTCTTGAGCACGTTGGCGATTTGCTTCTCGACGATCACGTCGCCCGGCACGCCGGTGCCGGCCATCAGGACGATGAACGCTACATCGGCCGACTGGGTCGCCGCGATCGGCGCGATGATGCCGCCTTCGCTGTGGCCGGCCAGGCCGATCCGCTTGGGGTCAATCTCCTTGCGGGTTTTGAGATACGCGACTCCCGCCAGCACGTCCTGGGCAAAGTCCTCGCTGGTGGCCTGGGAAGCGTCGCCCTTGGAGCCGCCGACGCCGCGATCGTCCACGCGTAGCACAGCGATGCCGTGACGGGTCAGGTAGTCCGCCAGGACCAGGAACGGGCGGTGTCCGAAGAGGCTCTCATCCCGATCCTGTGGGCCGGAGCCGGTAATGAGAATCACCGCCGGGAAAGGTGAGCCGGTTCGCGGCATTGTCAGCGTCCCAGCCAACACAAAGCCGGCCTTGATATTCTGATAGGTCACTTCCTCATCAAGATATGGATAAGGCTTCTTGGGTTCCTGCGGCCGCACCACCTTCGGGACCTCTTTGACTCGCTTCATCACGAGGTCCAACGCCGCGCCCCCCTGCATCCACTTTCCGCTCATCTCGGAGCCTTCTGCGTTCAGCGTCCCCTCATAGCGGCCGCCGATGGTGCTCACTTCGACCGTGACCCGCTCTTTTTCGACGCCGACCCGTGTGATGGCGATGCCGGTGGCGCCCTGGTCGGGACTGTCGAGCGTCCCCGAGAGCGAGCCATCGGCCTGGGCCCTGAGGTTGAAGACGATCCTCAACTCGATGCTCGATACCTTCAGCGCACCGAGCCATGTCCCCTCGACCGGCGGTGTCTTCGGTTGCCCCGATCCGGCGCTCGCTGAGAACGTCGGTATGGCGAAGTTGAGCACGACGGCAAGAAGAATGCTCGTTCTCGCGCCTTTCATTGGTGTTTCTCCATAGAGAGATTATGGATTCCTACTCGACCACGACCGCCGTACCGTAGGCAATAATCTCGGCGGCGTGGGTCGCCACCTCTGAAGTCGAGAACCGCACCCCGACGATTGCATTGGCCCCGAGTTTCTTTGCTTCGTCGACCATCCGGTCGAGCGCCTGTTCCCGCGATTCCCCCAGCAGCTTCGTGTACTCGGTGATCTCGCCGCCCACGAGGTTCCGCAGGCACGCCAGGATGTCTTTGCCCACGTGCCGGGCCCGGATCGTGTTGCCCCGCACCAAGCCAAGGTGCTTTGTGATTGTCTTTCCGGCTATCATGTCTGTCGTTGCCAGCAGCATGGTTTTATCTCCTGACGTCTTTGTACCGATCCCTGCTCCAGAAGTATACCCTCTCCCTCGCCACGGAGACAAGCAGGATAGCCAGCCCGCCGAGCAGAGCCAGCAGGCCGACCTTCATCAGTGCCCCCACGGTCCGGTCTTCAATGATCCCCTCGATTAGCTCAAAGCCCCCGTAAATCAGCAGCGCGATCGCCGCGACGGAGAACAGAATCCACCCCGTACTCCGTTCGATCCGATTATAGACGCCGCCCCAGTACTCGTTCCACACCCGGTCCTCCGGCTCGACGAAGGCCACGCCATCGGTAATCTCCTTGAGCTGCTTGAACTGGGCCAAGTCTTTCGCACATTCGGGACAGGACGCCAGGTGTCCTTCAAACGCTCGTCTGTGCTCCTCGTCCAATTCATCATCCAGGTACGCCATCATGAGGTCTTTATGGTCCTGGCAGGTCATAGCGTCTGACCTCCTTTCCGGGGCTCCCCAGCGTCGAATTTCGCGTCTGAGGCACCCCTCTCTTGCTGGGTTCCCAAACCCGATACGTCGGGTTTGGGGGACCCTTCCAGTATTTCTTTGAGCCGTTGGCGGGCGTAGAACAGCCGGCTGGTGACCGTCCCGCGATTGCAGAAAAGCAGCTTCGCCATCTCGTCGTAGGACAGATTCCGGAAATGCCGCAGGACGATCACTTCCCGGTGTTTTTCATCGAGCTGACCGATCGCTCGCCAAATGCGATCTTTGGACTCGTTTCTTTCCGCAATCATCTCCGGGTCGAAACGATCCCCCCCTTCGCCCGATTGCGGATTGGGGATTGGGGATTGCGGATTGCCGTCCGGATCGCCAGTCATCCATGCGCAATCATCCATCCGCGATTCGTGAGCCCGGCGGACCCGCCTCTTGCGCAGGTGGCTAAAGCACAGATTGCGAAGGATCTGGTAGAACCAGGGGAAGAACTTGCCCTTGGCATTGAACTGGTCATAGTGCTGGTAGGCCCGAAAAAACGCCTCCTGCGACAACTCCAGGGCATCTTCGCGGTTGCCGACCAGACCCAAGGCGGTCAAATAGGCATCCTTACATGTGCCGCTTGACAAAGGCTTCGAAGTCCTCCTTCGAGCCGATGTCGGGGCCGCAAATCTGTACTGACTGTCCGCAAACGCCGTCCAATTGCCGGCTCCACGCAAGGCCCCATAGTACCCAGAGACCCTTTTCTGTAATAATAGACTACCCGGGAGAGCCTTTTATTCAAAGAGGTGGCAACTTTTTGGCGTCGGCTTGGCGCGAACACGGATATGCCGGGAGTGTAAGGTATCCCAAGGATCATTGGCCGGTTGCGCAGCTCGTATCGGTTGTGTCGCTCGTGGGGCATGGCCGGCGCCGGTCGACGGGCTCCCAAGATCGCCTCCGGACCCGTCACTTTCGCCCTGACGGACATCTCCACGCGGCTGTTCTATCTCGTCCTCGTCTCTGTCGTGTTATGACTTGTTGACAGAGGTTTGTAGGATGGGCGTTAGCCCATGCTGCTCTTGTCCGGCGACGCCCCAATTATCCGCATGGGCTCAAGTCCATCCTACCGCGGCGTACCCGGGCCGTAGTAGGAGCAGTAGGTCCGATCGGATTCCCAGACGGTCACGCAATGGAGCCGAGCGGAGCCGAATTGGCCCGCCAGATGCTCCCAGGCGAAGACGGCGATGTTCTCCACGGTTGGGACCGTCTCCTGAAACGCCGCAACATCCAAGTTGAGGTTCTTGTGATCCACCAACTGCATCAACTGCGAGTCCACGATGCGCTCGAACGCGCCGATCTCCAGGGCCGGGCCGTCGGTGGGCGTTGCGACCGTGACCTCCACGAGGTAGTTGTGCCCGTGGCCGGTCGGGTTGGCGCACTTGCCGAAGACCTTGACGTTTTGCGGCTCGGAAAAGTTGTTGTTCCACAGCTTATGCGTGGCGGCAAACTCGAATTTCTCGCTGAAGTACAGCACGCCCGGCTCTTTCGTATCCATCGCGAGTTTCCTGAACGGGTTCAATTTCAGGGTGATTCGATCCACGCGTGCCGGCTCGACCTTGTCGCACAGGTGCTCATAGGCGGCGGCGAGCATCGGCGCGATCCTCTCAAAGCCGATGTGCTCGCCCCGGCGCAGGTGCTCGCCAATCCACTCGGTGAAGACCGGCACCGCGTGTCGGCGCACGGCCCGATCGATATCGCTGACGTTCACGAGCAGGCCCGTCTGGGGCGCCATCGGCCCGACCAGCTCGACGGCCAGCTCCAGAAAGATGCTCAACCCTTCCCCGGCCGGCTTGGACGCATACGAATTGAATCCGGACGTATGTGCCTCCAGAAACGGGTTGATCGAGAACCGCACCAGCCTGCCGAGTCGGACCATAGTAAATAGTAATTCGCAAATCCCTACGTCTTGTCATTGTGCATCAGGTGCAGGACTTCCGCGCGGCTGCGGGCGTCCTTCTTGAAAATGCCGCGCAGGGCCGAGGTGACCATCTCCGAGCCGGGCTTGCGAATGCCCCGGATCGTCATGCAACTATGCGAGGCCTGCAAGACCACCGCCACGCCCAGCGGCCGGAGGTTCTGCATGAGAAAATCGGCGATCTGCCCCGTCAACCGCTCCTGGGCCTGGAGTCGGTGGGCAAAGCAGTCCACGATCCGCGCGATCTTGCTGACGCCCAGGACCTTGCCCGTCGGCAGGTAGGCCACGTGGGCCTTCCCGATGAACGGCAGCAGATGGTGCTCGCAGACGCTGTAGAACGGGATATCCCGCAACAGCACGATCTCGTCGTATTTCTCGGTGAAGACGCTTTGCAGATGAACGTGCGGGTCCTCGAACGTCCCGCCGAGCAACTCCGTATACATCCGTGCGACCCGCTCCGGCGTCTTCTGCAGACCCTCCCGGTGGACGTCCTCGCCGACGGCCAGCAGAATCTCCTCGACCGCCTTGCGGATGCGCTCCATATCAATCTTCATCGGTTCTTCAGCCATGCTCCTGACACCCTCAGCGGAAATCCGAAATCCGAATATCGAAATCCGAAACAAGCACGAAGGACCGAAATCCAAAATTCAAGACGTGCCGAGGCCGGCACAGCGTTTCGCGCATTTGAATTTCAGATTTTCGATTTGTTTCGGATTTCGGATTTTTCATCTCTTCGCGTTACTTCTCTTTCACCAGGTTCATCAAATACGTCATCAGCAGCCGGACCCCGAAGCCTGTGCCGCCCACGCAGCCGTATTCCGTCGGCTTCAGGAAGACATCCATCCCGGCGATGTCCAAGTGGGCCCACTTTGCTTGGCCGATGAACTGCTGGAGGAACGACGCCGCGGTGCAGGCGCCGCCCCAGCGGCTGCCGGCGTTCTTGAGGTCCGCGATCTTGCTCTTCATTTCTTCGGCGTATTCCTCGCCGGTCGGCATGCGCCAGACGCTCTCGCCGCTCTCCTCGGCCGCTTTTTGAAGCGCCCCGACGAGATCGTCGTCGTTGCTCATCAGTCCGGCCTTGTACGCACCCAGCGCGACGACGCACGCCCCCGTCAGGGTGGCAATGTCGATAATCACGTCGCATTTCCGCTCGGCCGCGTAGGCGATCGCATCGCACAGGATCATCCGGCCTTCGGCGTCCGTGTTGAGAATCTCCACGGTCTTGCCGCTGTAGGTGGTAACGATGTCGCCCGGGCGATAGCTCGACCCGCTCGGCAGATTCTCCGCCGCCGGGATCAGGCCCAGCACGTTCACCGGCAGCTTCAGCTCGGCCAGCGTCTTGATCGTCACCAGCACGGCGATGCCGCCGGTCTTGTCGAACTTCATCTGGTCCATGTCCTGGGCCGGCTTGATGCTGATGCCGCCCGAGTCGAACGTCACGGCCTTGCCCACGAGGGCCACGGTCGGCAGCCCCTGGGCCGGCTTCTTCGCCGGCGTGTACTTGAGAACAATCAGTCTTGGTCGATTCTGGCTACCGGATCCAACGGCCAGGATGCCGCCCATCCGGTTCGCCTGGAGCTTTTTCTCATCGAACACGGTGCAGCTCACCGTTTTGACCCCGCGCATCAGGTCCCGCGCGATCTTGGCCAAGGCCGGCGGATTGATGACGTTGGCCGGCCGATTGGCCACGGTCCTCGCATAGCTCTGGGCCTGCCCGACGATCGTGCCGGCCGAGACGCCCGTCGACAGGCCCTTGATCCGCGCGGCGTCGGGGTCCACGATCTGGACGTCGAGCGAGCCAAGCCGGCCGTTGCCGTTCTCCGCGACGTACTCGTCGTACCGGTAACTGCCGAGATAGACGCCCTCGGCCATCGCCCGGCCCATCGCCGCCGCATCGAGGCGGTCGCCGAACGAGCGGTGCAGGGCCAGCGCGATGCGCTTGACTTTCATATCGACGGCCCGATTCGCCGCCGCCGCGGCCGCCCGGCGAATCGTATCGAGGGTCGCTCTCTTCTGCTCCCCGAGTCCCAGGAGCATCACGCGATCCGCCGCGATCCTGCCCTCGCCGTACAGGATGGCATACGTCTTGGGCTTTCCCGTTAAATCGCCCAGCTTGGCCAGCCGCTCGATGCCGCCGCCGAGCTTCCTATCGAGTGCCTGGATCGTCTCGTCCGGCCCGGCATCGGAAAACCGCCCTACCACGAGCATGTCCGTCTTGCTCGCGGCAAATTCCGCTTTCCGGGTCTTGACCTTGACGTTGATGATCTGTTTCATTTCCTAACCTTGCCGCCCTCTTTTTACTCTTTCGTCTTATTTTTGACGCGATGCCGCAGATAGCTTTCGATGAACGGCTCCAGCTCGCCATCCAGGACCGCGTCGATGTTGCCGGTCTGATATCCGGTGCGGTGATCCTTGACCAGTTGGTAGGGTTGGAGCACGTAGCTGCGGATCTGGTTGCCCCAGGCGATCTCGCCCTTGTCGCCGTAGAGCTTGCTCATCTCCTTGTCGTGTTTCTCCTGCTCCAGCCGCTCGATCTTCGATTGCAGGATGGCCAAGCCCATTCTCTTGTTCTGCACCTGGCTGCGCTCGTTGACGCACTCGACGACGATCCCGGTGGGAATGTGCCGGATGCGAACGGCGGTCGAGACCTTGTTGACGTTCTGCCCGCCGGCCCCCGAGGAACGGCGGAAGAAGACGATGTCGAGGTCGCTCTCTTTCAGCGTCAAGTCGGTCTCGGGCAACTCCGGAAGTACATCGACGGCCACGAAGCTGGTGTGCCGCCGGGCATTGGCGTCGAACGGGCTGATCCGCACCAGGCGGTGCACCCCGGTCTCGCAGGAGAGCTTGCCAAACGCGAATGGCCCAGTCACCCGTAACTGGATCGACCGAATTCCGGCCTCTTCGCCCGGGGTGATGTCCAACTCCTCGTATTTGAATTTGTTCGCATCGAAATACCGCGTATACATGCGCAGCAGCATGCTGGCCCAGTCGCAGCTCTCGGTGCCGCCGGCTCCCGCGTGGATGCCGAAGAAGCAGCCGCGCATGTCCTGAGGCCCGGATAGCAAACCCTGCAGCTCCACGTGCTGGCAGCGCCGATCCAGGACTTTGACATCCTCCTCAAGCTGCGCCAGCTCGTCCGTATCCCCTTCGTCGGCCGCCATCTCGCACAATTCTGCTAAGTCCTTGACCTCGCGCTGAAGCTCTTGGACCGGGTCGACGACCGCTTTGAGCGTGCTGAGCTGACTCACGACGCCCTGAGCCGTCTCCTGGTGATCCCAGAACCCAGGCTGCGACATCTTGTTGCCCAAGTCCTCCAACTGCTTCCTTTTCGTTGGTAAGTCAAAGCCAGTCCCGGATCTTGTCCACCCGGGCCTCTAACTCGCCGATCATCGTCTTAAGTTCCGCTACTTCCATAACGCCTTCCCGTCATTTGTCATGCATCGTCAGGGAAACCACACAAGAGGCTTATACCACATCCCCTCTCTATATGCAACTTGGCATTGCGATGCTCGCTGCGATACCAGTCTCTCCTTCTCTGACCAGATGCTTCACTTCGTTCAGCATGACAATCCCCTCGGCGGCGAGTGGCACTCAATGGTATGGCTTTGCATCGTTGCTCGCAGCAAGGTCCCACGGTAGAATTTTGGCCATGAAGAGATTGTACTGGACGCAGCCGGATGTGTTCGAGGCTGACGTTGAGGTTGTGGCGGTTGGGCCGAGCAAGGTCACCATTGACCCGATTCTCTTTCATCCCGATGAGGGCGGGCAGCCGGCGGATCGAGGCGCGATCGGCGAAGCTGTCGTCAAGGACGTTCAAGTCGTGGATGGCAAGATCGTGCACACGCTGGATCGGCCGCTGGCGGATGGAAGATATATCGCTCGGCTCGACCAGGAGCGCAGGCTCCATACGGCGACTCAGCATACGGCACAGCACATCCTGTCGGGAATCGCCGCCGCGCAGTTCGGCTGGCAGACGGTGGGCGTGCACATCGGTCTCGAAAGCGGCACGGTGGACTTCGACAAGAAGATCGAATGGGATCTGGCGGAGGATCTCGAACGACGGGTCCTGGACGTGGTCATGCTGGATGTGGCCGTCGAGACCACCTTCAACGATCCGGACATGCAGACCAGGAGCCGCCGTGGCGAGGGCGTCCCGCCCTTGCTGACAGCGCCATGCGAAGGAAGGAGCAAGGGCAAGATGCCCTCGCCACGGGAAGTCATCCGAATCGTACGGATCGGCGACATCGACAAATCCGCCTGCTGCGGCGCCCATGTTAAGACCACCGGCCGGATCGGCCTGGTCTGGATCTTCGACCTTGACAATCGGAAGGAGGGGACCCGGTTGTCGTTTCTGGCTGGCCAGAAGGCCCTGGAGCGGTCCCAATTCGAGACCGCCATCCTGCGCGAGTTGCGAAAGATGGCTTGTTGTGCCACAGCGGATTTGCCCGCGATCTACCAGAAAGCCTTGGACAGATCGAAGGAACTTGCCAAAGAAGCAGATCGGGTATGGTCTCTGAGACTTGCCGATCTTGCAAAGTCCGCCGAGGCGGTCACGATTGGATCGTCCACGGTCGGTGTGTATGTGGGCGAGTTGCCGAGGGGGCTCGTGTCCGTCTTGGCCGGCATGATCACGGAGGCGACGAGCGGTGCGGGAGTGGTCGTCAGCGACACGAATATCGCGATCAGCTCCAAGACCCTCGACGCCGGCGGTCTTCTCAAGAGAATTCAAGCCGTCATCGGCGGTAAAGGCGGTGGGTCGCCCAAGTCGGCCAACGGCAGGCTCAACCGGCCCGTGGCCTTGAATGAGCTTGTGGATATCATACGGGAGCAATAGGAGGCAACGATGAGTGAGCTTGCACGCAGAGCATCGGCTCGCATTCTGACTGCGACGGTCTACACCAGTGTGTGGGTTTCTGTCGCGGCGAGCCAGACGATGGGCATTATCCCTCTGCCGGTTTCTATCGAGCCGGGTGATGGGTCTTTCTCCATCACGCGGGCTACCTGTGTGGTCGCGGAGGGTCCTGCCGCCGCTGAGGCATCCAAGCTCGTCGAGGCACTGGCGCCGGCCTTGGGATACCGCTTGAAACTGGTCGGGAATCTGCCGGCAAAGGGCACTATCCAGGTGAAGGTCGAGCCATCCTTGCGGGAGCGGCTCGGCGAAGAAGGATATGAGCTGGAGGCGACGACCGATACCGTCGTCATCCGTGCCGGCGCACCGGCCGGGCTTTTCTATGGCATCCAGACCCTGAGACAGTTGTTGCCGCCGGCGGCTTGCGGCAGGCAGAAGGTGGATGGAGTCCCGTGGTCTGTGCCGTGCGTGCGCATCCGGGATTTTCCGCGATTCCAGTGGCGCGGCCTGCTGATCGACCCGGCGCGGCACTTCATTCCCGTGCCGGACGTCGAGCAATTCATCGACACGATGGCCTTGCACAAATTCAACCGCCTGCAGATGCACCTGACCGACGACCAGGGCTGGCGGATCGAGATCAAGAAGTACCCCCAACTGGTCCAGACCGGCGCCTGGATGGACTTCACGACGATTGTCCAAGGCAAAGCCGAGAGCAAACGGCCCGGCGGGTTCTATACCCAGGAAGACATCCGCCATCTGGTTCGCTATGCGGCCGAGCGGTACATCATCATCGTGCCGGAGATCGAGATGCCCGCCCACACGGGGGCCGCGATTGTCTCTTATCCGCAGATCGGTCTGTATCCGCAGAAGCTGAACGACCTACCGGTCCCGAAGCGATGGACGGCCCACGAGGGAGTCCTGGCGCCGCGCCCGCAGAGCGTCGCCTTCCTGCAAGACGTACTGACGGAAGTGATGGACCTGTTCCCGAGCAAGTACATTCACATCGGGGGCGACGAAGCCAACATCGCGCACTGGAAAGAGTGCGAGGAGATGCAGGGTCTGATTCGCGAGATGAAGCTCAAGGACGAGGCCGGGCTTCATAGCTGGTTCATCCGGCAGATGGACGCCTTCCTGGCCTCGCACGGCCGGAAGCTGGTCGGGTGGGACGAGATCCTCCAGGGCGGCCTGGCGCCGGGGGCGGTCGTCATGAGCTGGCGCGGCGAGGCGGGAGGCATTACCGCCGCCCAGGCCGGACACGATGTCGTCATGGCCCCCACCTCGCACACCTACTTCGATTACTACCAGGGTCCGTCCCAAACCGAGCCCAAGGCCATCGGCGGCGACCTTCGCCTGGAGAAGGTATACCAATACGAGCCAATCCCGGCGGCGCTCAATGCCGACCAGGCCAAACACGTGCTCGGCGGACAAGCGCAGTTGTGGGGCGAGTATATCAGTAATCAGAAACACCGCCTGTATATGACCTACCCGCGCGCCGCTGCCCTGTCGGAGGTGCTCTGGTCGCCGCGCGCGAGCCACAATTGGGATCAGTTCCTGACCCGCCTGGCCGGGGACCTGGAGCGTCTCAGGGCGTTGGAGGTGAATTACCGCCCCCTATGAAACCGACACGTAGCATGGGCACGGGACCCCAAACGCGATAGATCGCGTTTGGGAACCCATCCTGCCCATGTTTCCACAACAAACAGGAGTGATGAGTGGTGGGTATAGCCCACCCTACGGACGATGAAACCGACATTGTTAGTGCTGGCCGCGGGGTTGGGGACGCGTTATGGCGGGCTCAAGCAGATTGACGCGATCGGTCCCTGCGGCCAGACCATTATTGACTATTCCATCTACGACGGCCTCCGCGCCGGATTCGGCAGAGTCGTCTTCGTGATCCGGCACTATTTCGAAGAGGCCTTCCAGGCGAAGGTCAGCAGCAAGTTCGAAGGTTTCGTGGAGGCGGCCTATGCCTACCAGGAATTGGACGCTGGTCTCGGGAACTTCCCGCTGCCGCCGGAACGCGAGAAACCGTGGGGCACGGGCCATGCCATCCTGGTCGGCCGAGAGGCCATCCAAGGACCTTTCGCCGTCGTCAACGCGGACGATTACTATGGGCGTGACTCGCTGCAGAAGATCGCCGGTTTCCTGACGGGAGCCGACGGGCCGAATGACTACGCCATGGTCGGATACACGCTCAAGAACACGTTGAGTGAATACGGGACCGTGGCCAGAGGCGTAACCGAATGCGATGAACAGATGTTCTTGAAGCGGGTTATCGAGCGAAAGAAGATCGAGAAGACGGCAACCGGCGCGCGGTATCTCGATGCCGACGGGACGCCGCACGCGCTGACGGGAGATGAGCCGGTTTCGATGAACCTCTGGGGATTTGGGCCCTCGATCTTCGGCTTCCTTGAGTCGCAATTCGCAACGTTCCTGGCCGAGCACGGCCAGGAGAAGAATTCCGAGCTGTATATCCCCTTCGTCGTGGACCAGCTTGTGACCAGGGGAAAGGCCACGGTGAAGGTCCTGCCCACAGACGATCCCTGGTTCGGGGTCACGTACCGGGCGGACAAGTCCATCGCCACCGCGTGCATCCGCAAGTTGATAGATGAGGGTGTCTATCCGGAAAGGCTTTGGGAACGGTGATGAAGTACGATCTCCCATTCCTGGCACGGCAGTTTCGCACGCGGGGTGAGCCGCGCGAGGTCGCTTCCATTCCGGTCGGGCACATCAATGACACGTTCATTGTGACGACCGACGCCAGCAGGTACGTGCTCCAGCGAATCAATCAGATCGTCTTCAAAAATCCCGTGCAGGTGATGGCGAACATCGTCCGCATCACCGAGCACATTCGCTCCACAGTGGCAACCTCGCGCCAACTGGAGGTCATCGCGACCCAGGATGATGGAGGGTACTATCGCGATGCCGAGGACAACATGTGGCGGATGTACAATTTCATCGAGGACGCGGTGACGTACGACTCTCTCGGATCCGCTGCCTTGGCGCGCGAGGCGGCGCGGATGTTCGGCTGGTTCCAGCGAATGCTGCTCGATCTGCCTGGGCCGCCGCTGCACGAGACGATTCCCGGCTTTCACAACACGCCCCGGCGGCTCGAGCGATTCCAGGAGGTCCTCAAGGCCGACGTTGCCAACCGGGCGAAGAACGCCAAGAACGAGATCGAGTTTGTGTTCCAGAACGCGGCGATATGCCATGTCTTGTTCGACTTGGTGCAACGGGGCGAGGTCCCCATCCGCATCGCCCACAACGACGCCAAGATCAACAACGTCATGCTGGACACAAATAGTGGCCAAGGCGTCTGCATCATCGACCTCGACACCGTGATGCCGGGTCTGTCGGTCTACGACTTCGGCGACCTCGTTCGGACCGCCACCTGCTCCGCGGCGGAGGATGAGCGCAACCTGTCGAAAGTCTCCGTCGACATCTCTCTGTTCGACGCTTTGGCACAGGGCTTCGTCGAAGAGACGGGCCAATTCTTGACGCCGGCAGAAAGGCACCACCTGGTCTTTGGCGGCAAGCTCATCACATTCGAGCAACTCATCCGATTTCTGACGGACTACCTCGCGGGCGACGTCTACTACAAGGTCCACCGCGAAGGCCACAACCTCGACCGCACCCGCACGCAATTGAAGCTGGTACAGTCTATCATCGAGCAGGAGGAGCATATGAATGGACTGGTGGAAAGTGCTTTTCGGGAAGTCTCTGCATGAAAGGAGCAGCCGATGGCCGGAAAATACTGGAGTATTGCGATTCTTTTAGCCGCATTGTGGGGAGCCGGTAACATGAACGTGGCGGGTGCCGTCGCGTATCCTGGCCCGGCGCCGGGTAAGGCGAAAGCCTCCGTGAAGGATGGGTACATCCTTCTATCCAATAACGTCCTGGAATACAAATGGACAGTTGAGGATGGACACCTTCGCCCCATATACGTTAGGACCAAGCCCCCGGGGACGCGGAGTGAGCTGGGCGAGTGTTTTGAACTGGTACTGCCAGAGGGACGAATCCTGAAAGCATCCGATCTCAAGGTCCTGCGTGGGCCGAACCTCGACACCTTGCAGGCGGATCGTAAGGCCCGGGGCCTCGGAGCGAGAAATGGCGGCAAGCAGGTCCGCGTGACCCTGGCGACATCGGATGGCAACCTCACGATCCAGTGGCGCGCCGAGCTGCGCGACGGCTCGAACTACATCCGTCAGTACATATCTCTCGCACCTAAGAAGGCGAACGTGGACGTTCGGGAGATTATTCTTGTGCAGGAACCGACAGAGGCAGATCTTGGCATGAAACCTGCCGGCACGCTGGACGGTTCTCCTATCGCTGACGCCGCCGCGCTGGCTGGCTTTCCCATCACCGGCAGCGATCTCTTTCGCGCTTTCGAGCACCCGCTGGCCAAAGTTCGAACGCTTGACTCAATGCTTCAATGCAGCCTGCCGCTCACCACGCCACTCAAGGTAGGCGACGAGCAGACCTACAGCTCGGTAACGGGCGTCGCTCCATACGGGCAGCTTCGGCGGGCGTTTCTGTACTATGTTGAGCGGGAGCGGGCACAACCCTATCGGCCCTTCCTCCACTACAACAGTTGGTACGATCTCGGCTACGGGCTGGGAAAGATACTGGAGCCAGACGCTCTGAAAGTGATCGACCTGTTCGGCAAGGAGCTGATCGAGCGTCGAAAAGTGGTGATGGATTCTTTCGTTCCGGATGATGGCTGGGACGATCCCGCTTCCTTGTGGCGGTTCCATGAGGGATTCCCCCAGGGATTTACCGCCTTGCAGCAGGCGGCCCAGCGGTACCATGCGGGCGTGGGGGCGTGGCTGTCGCCGTGGGGCGGCTACGGAAAGGCCAAGGAGGAGAGGATGAAGTACGGCCTGAAAGAAGGCTTCGAGACGAACAAGAACGGCTTCTCGATGGCCGGCCCGAAGTACTATGCCCGATTCCGGGACGCCTGCCTGGGGATGGTGCGTGACTACGGCCTGAACTACTTCAAATTCGACGGCATCAGCTCCGGCGGTGTGCCGACCGGCGCGCCGGCCGCATCGGCGGCGGACGTGGAAGCCCTGCTGCGGTTGATCGGCGATCTGCGCGCGGCCAAGCCCGATCTCTTCATCAACGTCACGACCGGCACCTGGTCGTCGCCGTACTGGCTCTGGTACGCGGATTCGACCTGGCGCTCCGGCAAGGATTGGGGCATGTGCGGCTGGGGCTCGCAGCGGCAGCAGCAAGTCACCTACCGCGACGCCCAGACCTATCAGAACGTCGTGCGCCGGGCGCCGCTGTACCCGATCAACTCCCTGATGACCCAGGGCATCATGTTCGCCAATCACGGGCTACCGAACGACACGGATCGCATAGTCGAGGACATCCGTGCCTTCTTCGCCAGCGGCACGAACTGCCAGGAACTGTACCTCACGCCGTCCTTGGTGGACGCCAAGACCTGGGATGCCCTCGCCGAGGCGGCGACTTGGTCCCGCGCCAACGCGGACGTGCTCGTGGACACCCACTGGATCGGCGGCAGCCCTGCCAGAGGCGAGGTCTACGGCTGGGCCTCCTGGTCGGGTTCCCAAACGCGAAATGATGCGTTTGGGGTCCCGTCCAAATGCAAGGGCATTCTCGCCCTCCGCAATCCGAAAGACACCACGGGCCAGGTCACCATCGATCTTGGCAAAGCCTTCGAACTGCCCCAGGGCGCCGCCCAGAAGTACTCGCTGAAAAGCCCCTGGAAAGAGGATTCCGCGACCGAGCCGATCACGCTATCGGCAGGTGACGAACACACCTTTGAGTTGAAGCCCTTCGAAGTCCTCGTATTCGACGCGACGCCGCGATCGGCGAAGTAGGATGGGCTTTAGCCCATGTGGATGATCGCGGCATCGGCGTCAAGGCAGCATGCGCCGGGTGCCATGTCTACGCTCGCGTAGACATGTTCCATTCGATGGACGGAGCATGCCTACGAGGCGTAGGCATGGCACCCAGAACCTTTGTCTCACGAATGAAAACTCTCTACGAGGCGCACCATTGTCTCATAGTTCTTCAATATCCTCGGCGTGATCTGTCTGCCATTGGGGGCGGCCGAGGGCATCAGGACGAAACCTCTGCCCTGGCCCCGCGTGCCGTCGGCGAGCGTCTGCGCCACGACTCGTTCGAATTCCGCCGGCTCCATCGACTCGATGTCGGAAAGCTCGATATTCCCGAAGAGGACCAGCCGCTCGCCGTACTGGCGGCGCACGTCGTCGAGAATGACATCGCCGTGCGGGGGCGGCTCAATGGGGTCCGTCGCGTCGGCGCCCATCTCGCAGATCAAGTCCAGAATCGCCCCGATCCGGCCGTGACAGTGAACGCGGGCAAAGCCGCCGTGCTTGTGGATGGCCCTGACCATCGGCTCGGTGTAGCGAACGACGTACTCCTTGAACAAGCGAGGGGGCAGAAATGGTTCTGCGGCATACTCCGGGCCGTAGATGCGCCAGAGGTGTTCGGGGAAGGCTTCGGACACGTGCTCGGTCCTCGCGTACAAAGGACGTGAGAGCTTGTCGAGAAGCTGGTGGAACAACGCGGGCTCCGTCAGGGCAACGGTCAGGAAGTCCTCCATACGGAAAAGCGATGCCGCCGCACAGAGGGGGTCTTCGGTATCCACCATGACGATGCCGCGATCGCCGACCTTGGCGTCATCCTCAATGAGCTTGGCCACGTCGATCGCTTCGGCGAAGAATTCGTCAGGCAGCTCCAGATAGGCATTGAGATCGTCAGTGCTCTTGAGCAGGTGCTCCGTCGTCCAGATCGTGTCCACCGCCGGATCACGACGCGTCGTTGACGACAACGTCCGGCTGCCGATTCGGATCGTCGTGCGGGCACAGTGCCACTGGTCCTCCACGTAGTGGTGAATCTGCGTGAGATCGCCCTGTAGGTCGTGCGTCCCCGCACGACGTTCTTGGCGAGCGGGGACGCTCGCCCTACTCTGCGGGTCCCACGACCGGGACCGTACCGCGCTGCGCATCCGGATCAGGTCGGACCGCTGCTCCGCCAGTTGCAGCAATGGCCGCCAGGAAGGGTCGTTGTAGACGTTGAACTCATCCGGGTCGGAGGGGTTCACGTCGAATCCGCCGATCTCGTAGAAGTTGACGGCGGGGCGATCCACCGGCTCGCCGCGCAACGTCGCCATCAATCGTTCGCGTTTGGTCATCATAGCCAGTACAAAGCACGAAACTCGAAATCCGAAACAAATCCAAAATCCAAAGGACCGAAACACAGTCGCCAACTCGGCCCCGTTTCGAATTGCCGCGCTTCGCTCCTAAGAAACGGATGGTCCGGGTGGCACGGCCAAAGGGTTCCCAAACGCGACGTGTCGCATTGGGAACCCTTTGGCCGTGTGCTTGGACGTGTCTCACCACACCCAAGGACACGCCTCAAGCAGGGCTTGGGCGTGCCACCCAAAGCACGTAGCTTGGTTTCTTTCTCCTACCCCGCCGCGTAGCGGCTCCGCGACTCGCAAGGACGTGTTTCGGATTTTGGATTCATGGCGTCAAGGCCTCCCGGCAAAGCTGCCGGTACTTACTCTGCTCTCCACGGCCTTCCGGACCCGCCGCTCCTTCTTTCCAGGCCGACTTCGCCTCATCCGAGCGGCCGAGGCCCTGCAGCGTCTTGCCCTTCCAGTACTGAGCGTCCGCCTCCTGCGGCCGGTTCGAGCGTCCGACTCCGATGTTGTCCGGATAAGTCAAAGCGGCCTCGAAATCCTTCAACGCCCCGGCGAAGTCCTTGGCGTCAGAACGGTTCTGCCCGCGTTTCATGTGCGCTCGATGGAAAATGTCCCACGTGATCGTCTGGCCTTCCCAGTTGACGAAATAGGGCGTGGACTCCAGCAGGTTGATGGTCTCGTCGTACCGCCGCTCGTCCTCATACGCCTGGGCGAGCATGATGATGATCTCCGCGCGACGAAGACCCTCGGACGGCATGGACTCCAGGAGCTTAATCGCCTCGGGCCGCTTCGACTGGGCCATGAGAATCTCCGCGAGATCGCGGTACAAGGTCTGGTCTTTGGGTCGAGCCTCAATCGCCTTGCGGTAGGACTGCTCGGCCTTGGGCAGGTCGTTGCCCGTCGCCCAGGCATAGAGGCCGAGATTGCGCTGGGCTACGCTGAGGGACCGCTTCAGATCGGCCGCTGCCTTCCAACGGTCCACGGCCTCGGCCGGACGCCCCAGATGGGCGTACAGATTGCCGAGGTGCAAATGGGCATACGCGTCGCCCGGACTCTCCTGCAAAGCATAGTTCAGTATCTCAATCTCCTCCGGACGCGACGGGAAGACGAAGTCCCGGTACGTCGCCGCCGCCCGGCTCAGCCACGCTTTGGCCGCCTCCGGGTCCTTTTGCAGCGAGGCCAACCAAGCCAGATAGTACATCGGCAACGGACTGCGATCCTCCTCCGGGACCGCCTCGATGCAGACGGTGGCCAGCAGCTTCGCCGCTTCCTTCGCCAGACCCATCTCGGCAAAGGTCAGGCTCGTCTCCAGCATCTCAAAGTCGTCCTCGCCCACGAACTCCCGGGCCTCCTTCACGAAGCTCTTCATCTGGCTGTCGCCCTGCAACGCCAAGAGGGCCCGGGGCACGAGATCCGTCGGGTCCTGCGAGACGGCCCGCTGGGCGTTCTTGAACGCCGTGGCGGGGTCCCCCGCCGCGTACAGCGACAACAGCCAGTGATCGTTGGCCAGCGGATCGTTCGGGTTCATGCGGGTAGACTTCTGGAAGGCGTCGAGGGCCGCCCGGCTCTCTCCGAGCGCCGCATGGGCACGGCCCGCCAGATCGAACGCCAGGGCGCCTGTCCCGGTGCACCTCGTCGCCTCGCGGGCACAGCGAAGCGCCTCCGCCGGTCTGTGGGTGCGCAGATAGTTCACGCCCAGGAAGTACCAGGCGACGCCGTCGGAGGGGTCCCGCTGGACCGCTTTTTGCAACCGGGCGATGGCATCTTCATACAGCCCGGCCTCCGTATCGAGCACGGCCAGTCCCCGCAGAGCGGGTGCATAGCCGGCATCGTCCGCCAGGGTCTTCTCGTAATATTCGCGGGCCTTCTTGCGATTCGTCGCCAGGTCCAGTTTCAGGGCCTTGAGATACTTTTCCTCGACCGTCAATTGCCCATCGGGCTTGGTCATAAAATCGGGCCGCTGCGGCGGTTCCGTCTTGGGAATCGGCAAAGGAGTCGTGAAGGCAGCCAGAACTGCCCCCTTGGCGGTCTTGACGGTCACGTCCACCGGAACCTTCGGGTCCGGCGACAACGTGACAATCTGCGGGGCCTTGGGATCGAGGTTCAGCTTCTTGGTGACCAGTTCCTTGCCCTCCTGGACAACAGAACAGGAGACACCGGGGAATCGGCCCGTCGCGAGCAGCCGCAACTGGAGATCGCCCTCGCTTCGGATCGTCTGCACGGCCAAGTCCTTCGTGGCGAACTCGAACCCCTCACCCAGCCCGTGAACCGGATACCACCATTCCCGCCATGTGACCTGCTGCCTCGGCAGCAACATGCCGTAATCGGACTGGGTCGGCAGCGGCCCGCTCTGGACCTCAATGTACGGCCCATCGTCATCGGCCAGGTTCTTTTGGCAGACCAGTGCGAACTCGGAGGTCCCCCACGTCCAGGCTTTCTTGCCGCTAAGCTCATAGTGATCGGCCACCTGCACGACGCCCCGATCGGCATCCACGTCGTAGGCCCCGAAGAAATCGAACGTGCAGTCCACGGCGAAGATCGACGACGCCTCCGGGTAGTTCTTCAGCCACGACAGGTCCCGGCCCTCATGGATGGGCCAGTTGAAGAACTTGACCCCATAATGATCGGTCCCCACCGTCATAGGGTAAATGAAACGGGTGCCCTTGCGGCACGGGAACGCGGTGCAATTCCAGAAGTAGTAAGGATTTATGGCGTCAACCGGATTGAAGATGCGAATCTGCTCATCGAGATAGGCCCGGCCCGAATGGAGGGTCACGCGGACGGTCCAGCGGGTCCGCAGGGTCTGCTCCAAGTTGCTGACCTCCAGCCAGGCGGAGCCGTCCGGGTTCGTCCCGGTCAAGGCATCGACCGGCGAAACGATGGTGACGGTGTGCACCTGCGGTCCGGCGTTCCACTCGACACCGCCGCTGATGAAAGCCCCACGCATCGCGATCATGCTCGGCTTGATGACGCGGTTGCAGTGGAACGTCTCCTCGCCCGTGGTCTTGTCCAGAACCGAGTGTAGCCGCCCGCCCAACTCCGGCAGACAGGTTACCTTGAGGTACTCATTTTCGAGGAACAGCGCCTTGTAGGTGCGATCCGCCTTCGTCCGGGACAAGTGATCCTGCATCGAATAGGGGTAGACGATCGCCCCCTTGACCGTCGTGGACAGCTTGATCTGGTCCTCCAGCGCCCAGAACTTGGGATTCACATCGTCGGACCAGCCGTAGGTTGGAATCGTGATCGTGCCCTCCCAGGCTGTCGCCTTGGCCCAAAGCGGTGTGCCGAGGGACAAGGTCAGTGCAACCAACAAGATGCCAACCCACAGATTTCGCCGGAATGTGTCCATGATCGGTACCTTTCTTGCTGAATACCCTCACTGGTTTTCTGCTGAGAATCCTATCCGCCCCCGGCGGCGATGCAATCCTATTTTGCCTCTCCAGGCAGTGTTTGGCGTCCGTTAGGTTCGTTGGGCATGAATTTTCCTTGACAGGAAGGTGGCTAATCTGGTATGAGTCAACTTAGTCGAGCTTGTACTTCGCAGTTATGATTTTTGTATTTCAAGTAACAGCGCGTATTAGGCTTTTGAAGGAAGGAGGCAGAGTCCCATCAAGTCTACAGGAATTCAAAAGCCCGGACTCCGCATTTAGAATTGAAGATTGTTCTGTATTCTACATTCTGTCTTCTGTTTTTGGTGCGTAGCCAAAGCATGGGAATTGTACGTTAACTTTTCTTGAGGAGGACTATTATGGGTAGGAAATTGATCTATTTAGGTTCCTTTGTTTTTCTGCTGGGTCTGGCTCATACCGCTTCGGCCGAGATTCCCCGGGATCCGAATCTGGTTATCTACTACTCCTATGACAAAGTCGGCGCGATCGTCCCCGACGAATCGGGTAAAGGCCACAATGGCACGGTGTGCGGCGACGTCTCCGCAGCTCCCAGCGGCATCAAATGGTATGGAGCGGCCGAATTCCAGGGAATATGGGGGCCGACAGGCTATAGTTATCTCGATCTGGACAGCCCGCATTATCCTGCCGTGGATATTCCCAAGACTGCCATTACGCTCGCCGCCTGGGCAAAATGTCGGAAGACAGGTCAAGAACACGCCATCATCAGTTGCAGAGCATCTGACAACACATGGGTCATTCACCCTCAGATCAATAATGACGGCACCTTCAGATGGCTACTCCGCGCTAAAGGTTCTGTTCAAATCTTCAATTTGAATGGGGTAGGTAAACATGGGTGGGATGAATGGCTCCATTATGCAGGAACCTACGACAGTGTAACCGGCAAGGGGATCCTGTATATCAATGGGGAAGTGTGTGCATCGACAAATGTACCTCCGGGTCAATATATAGCCGATTGGGGGACCGGTGCGCGCGTGGGATATAATATCGACAACGCCAGGCCGTTCACCGGCGTTATGGACGAACTCTACTTGTTCACGCGGGCGCTGTCGCAGGTGGAAGTAAACGATTTGCTTGCGGCGGAGGGTTTGCCGTCCGAAAAGGCCACTCATCCGAACCCGGCCAATGGCGCTGAGCTGGATGCCACCGCGACGGTTCTGGAGTGGCTGCCGGGAGTTTACGCGGCCTCCAATGATGTGTACTTCGGCACGAGTTTTGAGGATGTAAACAACGGCACCGGCGGCACGTTCAAGGGCAACCAGACGGAGGCCAAGTTCGCGGCTACGGATCTTGTCTGGGGCACGACCTACTACTGGCGGATCGACGGGGTCAATACGGTCGAGCCCAACAGTCCGTGGAAAGGCGATGTCTGGAGCTTCTTGCTTCGCCCCACGACAGCCTGGAACCCCACGCCGGCGGATGGCGCCCAATGGATCGACCCGAATGCGAACCTTAGCTGGAGCGCCGGTCGAGGTGCGACGAAGCACTTGGTGTACTTCGGCGACAACTTTGACACGGTGAAGAATGCCACGGGCGCCGCGCCGCAGACAACGACCACCTACGACTCTGGCCTGCTGGGATACGAGAAGGTTTATTATTGGCGGGTCGATGAGCTCGACGACGCCGGCACAACGCATAAGGGCACTGTCTGGAGCTTCACCACGAGGCGCGCCGACAGTGGCCTTAAAGGAGAGTATTACAAGGACATGGAATTGAAGACCCTGGTGCTGACACGGGTAGACCCGGGAATCAACTTCAACTGGGGCGCCGCGGCGCCGGTTTCAGGAGTCCCCGCCGATAACTTCTCCGTCCGATGGACGGGTGAGTTGGAGGTACCGTTCACCTCGGAATGGACCTTCACCGCCAACTGCGATGATTGCGTGCGTCTCTGGGTAAATGGTCAACTGCTCTTTGACGAATGGGGGCAGCAGTCCGGCGTGGAATGGATTGGGCTAATTAACCTGGCCCAAGGGCAGAAATACAGCATCGTCATGGAGTACTATGAGAATACGGGCGATGCGCGGGCGATCCTGTACTGGAGTACTCCGTCCTGGCTGAGTCCCTATCAGCCCAAGCAGGTCATTCCGCAAGGTGCGTTCTCCCTGCCAGTCAGGGCCAGGGGTCCCGAGCCGGCCCATGGTGCTGTCGATGTGCCGCAGACGTCGATTCTGCGGTGGACGGCCGGGGAGAAAGCCGCTTCGCATGACGTGTACTTCGGCGCGGACGCCAACGCCGTCACCAACGCCACCACGACGACCGCGGGCATCTATCGCGGGCGTCAGCCGGTGGACACCGTCACGTTCGATCCCGGCACGCTGGCCTGGAACAAGACCTACTACTGGCGGATCGACGAGGTCAATGAGGCCTCCGCCGGCAGCCCGTGGAAGGGCAGTGTCTGGAGCTTCACTACGGCCGACTTCCTCGTGGTCGATGACATGGAGAGCTACAACGACGATGACCATTGTATCTACGACACCTGGCTCGACAACTTTGGTGACGATAGCGGGTCTGTGGTGGGCAACAACCCGGCTCCGTTTGCCGAGCAAGTGATTGTTCATGGCGGCACGCAGTCGATGCCCCTGAGCTTCAACAACGCCGGTCCGAAGCACTTCTTCAGCGAAACCGTGCGGACGTTCGCATCGGTGCAGGACTGGACGGTCAATGGAATTGGTACTCTGGAGCTTTATGTCCAAGGTGTCGCCACCAATGGCGCCGGACGAGTGTACGTCGTCGTCGAAGACAGCGCCGGGAAGAGCGCTGTGGTGACCAATACGGACTCCACCGTGGTAACGAAGACCACGTGGACGGAATGGAAGGTGCCCCTCAGCAGCTTCACCGGTGTGAATGCGGCCAAGATCAAGAAGCTCTACATCGGCGTGGGGGATCGTAAGGCCACCACGGCGGGCGGCGGCGGTCGCATCTACGTCGATGACATTCGAGTGGTCAAACCCTGACCGCTGAACGAGCCCGCTCAAGCCCGCTTGGATAAGCGGAGCGTCGCGGATATACGGGAGCAGCATGCAGGAGGGTTACGAGTCTGTCTCGTAACCCTCCTTGTTTTTCCCGATATCCGAAGGGAGGTTACATGGCAAGCAGGAACCACGTATGGATAGCTTGGGCGGGCCTTCTCGTTGTGACTGCCCTCTGTCACGCCGGCAGCGCCGTGCTGCCCACGGGCAACAGTCCGGCCCCCATCGCGTGCAAGCACTTTCCGGATCGCCTGCACGCCTTCGTCTGGCGGAACTGGGAGATGGTCTCCCGCGAGCGGATGGCGGAGGTCCTGGGCACAACGCCCGACAAGGTCCGCGTGCTCGGTGAGTCAATGGGTCTGCCGCCGCACCGAACGCCGCCGGCCGAGTACCAGCAGCGCGGCTACATCACGATCATCCGGCGGAACTGGCATCTCCTGCCCTATGAGCAATTGCTCAAGCTGCTCGATTGGGACGCGGAGAAGCTCGCCTTCACGCTCCGGGAAGATGACTTCCTCTGGATCAAGCTCGGCTCTCTCAAGCCCGCCTGTCCGCCGCTCCGTTATGCTGAGCCAAACGACTCCGTGGTCCAACGGTGCGAACAGATCAAGGCAATTGTCTCCTCGCACTTCGGGGACCAGCTCACTATACCTTCAGTGCCAAGGTTCGATTTCGTCCGCGACCTGTCCGCCGCGAGTGCTCGGGAAACAACGAGAGGCAAGCAGGAGAAAATCCGTTTTCTATACTCCTATTGCGGCGTCTTTGGAGACCCGCTGCTGACGCCGGAGTTAGACCCGTACCCGGATGGATTGCTCGAACGCCTGTCCGGCCTCGGCGTCAACGGTGTCTGGTTGCACGTCGTTCTGCGCCAGTTAGCGTTGAGTCCGATCTTCCCGGAATTCGGCCAAGGCCACGAGCGGCGCATCGAGAACCTGCGCCGCTTGGTCGAGCGGGCGAAGAAATACGGCATCGACGTCTACCTCTACATGAACGAGCCTCGGGCGATGGAAGCATCGTTCTTTACGGGCCGCGAGGGCATCGAAGGCGTCCAGGAAGGCAACTTCCATACCTTGTGTACCTCTGCGCCCGAAGTCCGGCAATGGCTCACGGATTCCCTGGCCTACGTGTTCAAACAGGTTCCGGGCCTGGGCGGCGTGTTCACCATCACCGCTTCCGAGAACCTGACCAACTGCTATAGCCACAGCCGCAC
Organism: Phycisphaerae bacterium; assembly: GCA_026386805.1. Lineage (GTDB taxonomy): Bacteria > Planctomycetota > Phycisphaerae > Sedimentisphaerales > Anaerobacaceae > PLanc-01. Next base: position 31,066 of record JAPLMX010000030.1, read on the forward strand.
GGCGGCGGGCTGTCCCCGGTGCTCAAAGCGCTCGGGGCCGGAGGTAATTGCGGAGGTCAACAAGGCCATTGCTGCGGGCGTTTGGGCGGGCAATCCCAACGCCAAGGTCATCGTCTGGGACTGGGGCTGGCCGGATGACGAAGGATGGACCGAGCGCATCATCGAAGCCCTGCCGGAGAACGTCTATCTCATGAGCGTCAGCGAGTGGAGCAAGCCCATCGTCCGTGGCGGCGTGGCCGGCAGCGTGGGCGAGTACTCGATCTCCACCGTCGGTCCCGGCCCCCGCGCCACCAGCCACTGGGCCTTGGCCAAGAAGCGGGGACTCAAGACCATCGCCAAGATCCAAGCGAATTGCTCGTGGGAGATCTCAGCGGTGCCATACCTGCCTGTCATGAACCTCGTGGCCCAGCACTGCGCCAATCTGGCGGATGTCGATATCGATGGTCTGATGCTCAGTTGGAGCGTCGGCGGATATCCGTCACCCAATCTCCAGCTTGTGCGGTGTTTCGACGCTCGCCTCAGGCCCACGATAGACCAGGCCCTGACAACCGTGGCCGAGGCGCGCTATGGCTCCAACGCCGCCCCCGACGTTCTGAAAGCTTGGTCGAAGTTCAGCATGGCCTTCGCCGAGTACCCCTTCCACGCGGGCCTGCTCTATGACGGCCCCATGCAGTGCGGGCCGGCCAACCTGCTTTACCCGGAGCCGACGAAGTACCGCGCCACGATGGTCGGATTTCCTTATGACGATCTCAACTCCTGGCGGGCGATCTACCCGGCGGGGGTCCTGGCCGGACAATTCGAGAAGATGGATGCCGGCTGGCGCGAGGGCCTGGCCCTCTTGGAAGGAGCAAGGAGCACAGGAAGTACGCCTTCGCAGCAGACGAACCTCCGCGAGGACATGGGCTTGGCGGAAGCCGCCGGCCTCCATTTCCGCAGTGCCGCCAATCAGGTTCGCTTCATTCTGGCCAGGAATGCGCTACTATCTGGCTCGCCGAAAGGCGCTGAGCGACAGGCCCAAATCGACGCGATCCAGAAGATCGCTGCCGATGAGATGCGGATCGCCCGGCAGCTTTTCACGCTCATCTGCCGGGATTCCCGCATCGGCTTCGAGGCGTCCAACCACTATTACTATCTGCCTCTCGATCTGATCGAGAAGGTAGTCAACTGCGAGTACGTGCTGAACACGTGGCTGCCCCGTGTGTCGACCGCAGAGACAATGGTGGACAAATGAGATCGGCAATGGCTGCCGTGTCTGCTGTCCCCGTCAGTCCACGTTTCTGGTAAATGTCAGGTCTGACGGCACCCCAAGTGATTTCCGGAGCTCGATGTACTGCTCCCTCGTCAGAGGGCCGTGGACTTTGCCGCTTCTCACCTCGATAATGAACCAGTGCGTGATGTACAAGGCCACGTTTTCGTTCGTCCAGCCCAGCACGGGATTCTGTGTGGCGATGATGAAGTCGTCATTCCATCCATAGGAAGTCACCTTGGGCGCAATAAGCTGACCACCGTTCGGCCCCTGGATGGTTGCATCCTGTATGCTGTCCCCAGCGAGGACTTGGTAGCCGGCCACCAAGTCCTCCTCGTATGCGGAACCTACGAAAAAAGGAAGTAGACAACAACAACTCCCCATCCCCACGAAGAATGCGATTATGAGCAGCACCCGACGGATTACGTCTATCCCCCTCTGACTTGGCATCAACTGTTGAAGAAGGCCATATGCGGACATAGAAAAAACCTTTCCCGCAAGAGCTGGCAGAATAGGCATCTACTCGCGAATTCTGGTAGTCACAAGCTCGCAGCAAGTCTGGTTCTAGTCTACACCCTGTTTACGTGAGCCACAATGCCGAACTTGCTGCAACTACACACTTTGCTTGCTGAGGCGCTATTTGGAGGGTGCAGCTATCCTGACGGAGACGTTCTCGGGGTCACCATCGCAAGGGATGGTATACGCCCCGGGTTCCGCCAAATCCACAGTCCTTTCCTGCTGTCGGCCGCTGATGTCGTAGATGTGCGTGATCCGAACATGCATGCTCGGCGGGTCTTTCGGGAGAAGGTGCAGGCAGGCTCGCATCGTGTTCAGGCCGGGATCGCCGTGGAACTTGAGGTAGATCACTTCCGCGGGCTGGTCCAAGCGGATGTCGGTGTCCCAGTTGTACCGCCAGTGGCTAACCCAGGTCGGGACGTGTGAGCGATAGATCTCCTTGAAGTCCTGTGGCGCACCAACTGCGTAGGCGATCCGGTTGTCCGTCTTGGCCGCTTGTTCGCCCTGGTGGGTTCGGAATCCCGCCCCGACGCTCAGCCAGGCAATCTTCATCCCCACAGGAGCCGCCAGACGCAAAGTAGCGTCGCCCAGGATGCGGGACGTGTGCTGCCCCGGATCGTAGTTTTCAGGCAGCGTCACAACGTACTTTTCCAAGTCCTTCGGGTTGGACGTGTCGGGCCTGACCAGCATGGGGATCGTCCGGAGGCCATACCGGTCGCCCACGTCAAACTGAAGATGATTCTCACCATGTTTGAGCCGGGGCAAGCTGATCGGTGCCACTTGCACCCAGGTATCGATGGACAGTGACTGGAGGGCGGCCTGTTTCTCCGCGCCGGAAGCAGACAGTCGCAGCAGGTAGCCATACGTGCCTTTGACAAGAGACGTCAAGTCCACCGCTTTCTTCCGGCCGCTCTCGACCGTCTCCGCCTGCTTCCAGGTCAGGCCGTGATCCAGGGAAACCGCGAGGCTCGCCGGCAAGGCCGTCTCCAGGGTTACTACGGAGGCTTCCGCATCGTCGCCGGGATCGTCGATGTCGTTGATTTTCGCCACGATGATGTAGGGCGTGAAGATTTCGAACACGGCCTCCGCATTGCCCGCGTGGACCAGATGCAGCCCCTGTTCACCCGGGGCCAGGTTCTCTGCGGCGTATACGCCATCCTGGAAATCAGTGGACTTTGACGACAGGTTGGGGGCGTAATGGAACAGACCATTGCCGTGATTCCACGGGGTGAAGTCGCGATGGTTCGGCTTCATCCCCACCGGCGGCGTCAAGATCAGGTCCCGTACCCACTTCTCCCGGCTGTAGCGCGGCAGATGGTGCCAGCGGCCCCCCTGAGGCGTCCGCCAGCGGGTGAAGGATTCGCCCTGGCGGAGGGAGAAATCCATCGTGTGCGTACCTTCGAACCAGCGGTAATAACGGTTCACCGGGCTATCGTGATAGATATCGAAGACCTTGCCCTTGTCGGGCTCATTCGGGAAAAACGGCTCGATGTGCTTCGGCGGCGACACCCACAGGCTCCGGTTCCGCTGCGCCTCTTCGAGGCTGACGACCGTCCCACTGCCGTCGAGCAAGATGCCTCGGACATCCATGTCGAAGTAATGCCAGGCGTTGTCGTACCAGACCTCGGTAGCGCAGTGATTCCATCGCACCAGTCCGAAGGACCGGCCCTGCTCGAACCCGACGCCCTGAAAGATGCCGTCCAGCACGGGGCCGAAGATGCCGCAATAGCCCATGTTGTAGACGTTGAGGATCTTCAACGGATCGCGAACCGTGGCGTACTCGTCAAAGGGGTCGCTGCCGTCGAGGATCTCATCGAAATGGTAGACGCCCGTCTCGTAGCCGCACAGGTATTGCCAGATCGCGATCGCCAGGTCGTTGCCGGTTTTATCCTTCCACTGGGAGAATTGGCGGAACCGCCCCAGATCGCTCGTGTCGGCCGTGTGCTCGCTGGTCACTCGAACACAGACGACCTTCGCAAGAGAAACCTGCGGACCGACCGGCCAGAGAATGGATGAGATCACGGCGCACATGACCGTGGCGCCACGACCGTATCGAAATACCGACATCTCGATATCTCCGATTCATGGGCGATCGTGCCCATGCTACATTTTGAGCCGCAGCTCGGCATTTTGCGAGAGGAGCAGCTTCTGCAGTGCCGCCACATCGAGCTTGCGCGGAGCGATATTGCTCTTGGCGGCCAGAGCTGCCGCACAGCCGGAGGCATGGCCGACCGCCATCGCCGGCGCCATGGAGCGTGCGGACTGGAACGGCCCCTGCTCGCACGAGATGCAGCGGCCGGTGAGCACCAAGCCCTCCACCTTCTTCGGGACCAGCGAACGGTAAGGGATGTCGAAGCCCTCGTGAGCGAAGAAGAACCGCTGGCCGTGATAGCTCGGCATGGGATTGGAGCTTATGGCTACACAATCGGGAAAACGCGTGCCGTTGATCGCGTCCTGCTCGGTGACGGTGTATTCGCCCTGGATGCGCCGGGTCTCGCGGATACCGATGCCTGTGGCGACCTGCGACAGGTACACGGACTCCTTGCCCGGCCCTTTTCGCAACGTCTGAACTTGGTCCCACAGCTTCAAGCGGCTTTCGATCTCGGCGCGCGTCAGGTTCTCGACATCCAGGCCGTCGCCACCGAAGCCCGGACCCCACTTGACCACGCGGTCGCCCAGGCGAATCCCGCCGGAGTCTTTGACGCTGGAGGTCATCCCGCCGAGAACGTACATCAGGCTCATGCCCATACGGTCGCCCTTGTCGGCGGGCCCCATGAAGGGCGCACCCGCGCGAGCGGCGATGTCGCCGTCGCCCGTCGCGTCAATGACGATATCCGCCGTAATCGCCTGCCGGCCCGACTTGGACTCGACGACCACGCCCGTGACACGCGAGCCGTCCAGCATCGGCCCCGCAATCCAGCTATGCAGCCGCAGCGTGACGCCTTCCTTCTTGAGCAGGTTGAGCGATGCGATTTTGGCAGCCTCGGGATCGAAGCCGATGCAATACGGCAGATCGCCTTTGGCCGTATCGTGCTTGCTCTTGGGATACGGATCGTCCTGGGCGATGCCGCCCAGCCGCACCAGTTCCGCAATGTAATCAGCCGGGACGCCCTTGACCGTCTGCAGAGCCTCAGGCGGCCGCTGGTTGCGAAAGCCGTTGTAGCAGGTCATCAGCCCCGCCGTGCCGTTGCCGCCGAGGAAAGGATATCGCTCGATCAGCAGCGTGCTCGCCCCGCTGCGCGCGGCCGCAGCGGCGGCGATGACCCCGCTCGGCCCCCCACCCGCGACGACGACCTGATACTTCGCCACAATCGGCGTTTCCAATCGCTCCGAGTAGGATTTTGCGTTGGTCTGAGCCTTCGCGTCACGGACGCCGGTTGCCACGGCCACCCCGAATGCCGACCCCAAGAATTCTCGACGACCCATACTCATGATCTTTCTCCTGATGCAAGCTACGAGAGCTATGATGACATGTGGGCTTCCAGTTCCTTACGCTGCTCTTCATTGAGCGGTTGTTTCTCACAGACGGTCGCCACGTTGGCCCGCACGTGCGCAAACGAGTTCATGCCCACGACCGCCGCGGTGATCGGCAGGCCCAAGGCGTAGCGAATCAGCATTCCCGCTTCGGCCTGGCGCGGCGCCTGGTCGTGATACCAAATCTGGCCCACGTCGTTCTTCAGCGGATTGCCGGCCGCCAGCGAGCCGAAGCCACCGCCCATGACCTTGATCGCCAGGATGCCCATCTTCTTCTCCCGGGCGAGCGGAAGGACCAGTTCCTGGAACGGCTGACGCCGCGCCGTCGGATTGAAGGTCGTCAGGATCGTGTCGAAATCGAACAGCTCGATGGCCCGCCGCATCGCCTCGGCGCTCTCATGGCCGGTAACGCCGACGAACCGCGTGACCTTCTCATCACGTAATTTGTACAGTGCCTTGAGGACCCCGCTCGGTCCATCCCACTTGGCAAAGTCCTCTTTCGCCGTGACCCCGTGAAGCTGGAGCAGGTCCAAATGATCCGTGCGGAGGCGTTTGAGGCTGGCCTCGACACTGCGCAGGGCCTCGTCATACGAGCGGCTGCCCGTCTTGGTCGCGAGGAACACCTCCTTACGCCGCGTGGCGAGCACCTCGCCGTAGTTGCTCTCGGACTGGCCGTCGCCGTAGGCCGCCGCGGTATCGAAGTAGGTGATGCCCGCATCGAGAGCCGCATCCGCCAACTGGGCGGGATGAAAGGAGATGGTCGGCGCCTGCTTCATCGCGACGACCCCGCCCAGGATCAAGACAGGGACTTCCACGCCGGTCTTGCCGAGCGGCCGCCGCGGAATCGGGGACCTTGCCGGACCTGCCTGTTGCCCGCGTGCCCCGGCCGCTGAAGCGACCACCACGGCAGCAGCACGTTTCACGAACTCGCGTCGATTCATGGCGTCTCTCCTGCTATTCCAATAGGACCAGTGTCCACAGCCTCAATTCGGGTATCCGCACGCTGAGCGTCTCGGCATTCTGCACCAAGTCCACCTGCCGTGCGGGCTTGTCATAAGAAAGGAGCGTCGCCGTGGGCTTTGTTGGTGAGAACAGAGCTTTGTCCAGCGACACTTCGACGTTCGAGAGGGACTTCATGCTCTTGGCCTGGGGGTCGTAGTCGCGATTGAGCACGTGCAGCACGACCTGATTCGACCCGCTCTTCCTGCGAACCGTGACCAGGACGTTCGCCGGCGCGCCAGGTTTGTGGTCCTTGACATCGACCGCCTCAAAACCATCGAGACAGCCTGCGTTCTCGCGGATGAAGCGGTACATCGGGGCGTACGCTTCGATCGGAGCGGCGTACCAGTGCGTCCCCAGCTCATTGCTGAAGCACCATTGGCGCTGCGGATGCGGGACCATGAACCGCTGTCCATACGCATAGGCGAGGGCCACCCAGAAGCGGACCAGCTCTTCGCCGTTGTTCTGCTTGACGAACGCCCAATCCTGGCCCGACGCGGTGGCTGCCAAGGGCTTGCCCAGCGTCGCCGCCAGCTCGTATGCCTCGATGGCATGGTCGATCTGCTTCGTTCCCGCCGGGGCGTTTTGGCCCACTTCGCAGATCACGTGCGTGAGGTACTTCACGACGTAAGTGTGGGTCTTGTTGGGCAGACCGGCGTTGGCGCTGAGCAGCACCGGATGGCCCGCCACCTCCGCCGCCAGTTGTCCCAACTGCCGTGTATGCTCCGCGGCGGCCTCGGCCTGGAACTCAAGGAACAGATCCATCAAGGGAATCTTGTACTGCACCTTCTTGTATTCCTGGCGGGTCGTCGCATGCTTGCGAACGAGCGTGCGATAGTCGAAATCGTCGATCTGCTCGACACCGGCCTGCTGCAACTGCTCCTTCGTGGCGTGGCTCTTGAGGTACTCGCGAAAGCCCTTCATGCAGTAGTCGCAGAACCCGCCGCCCTGCCACCAGGCCGCGCCGGCCGTCCCCAGATGGTCGTCCACGTGCAGACCATCCGCCTTGCCGGCCAGCGCCTGGCGGACCCGCTCCCGGCAGAGTTTCTGAAACTCGGGGTTGTTCGTGCAGCCGAAGTAGGATTTCGTCCCTTGATACGTGTGGTCAAACAGCCAGGGCACCTCGACCGGGTTGCCCTCGATATCGACCGCACAGGCGGCGAGCAGCTTCGGGTCCTTGTGAAGGTTCTCCGCTCCCGCCGTCAGGCACCACATCGAGCCCGTGCAGCGGACACCCAGATCATGGTGGCGTTTCACTTGCTCGGCGCTTTCGGCCCCGCCCCAGGCGACGAACGTGGCGTTATAGGCCCGGTACGCCTCATCCGAGGCCGCATACATGAACACCACCTCGGAATGGTGAAGCACCGGCTCGGTGCCCGACGCACGCAACGGAGCGGCGGATGCCGAACAAATCACGAGACCCACCCACAGAACACACGTCCGAACCAACTTGATCCCCATGTCGATGCTCCCAATTGCTCATTCTATCTGGGCCTGTTGGCCCGCGCTGGCCTTCTTCTGGCCCTTCTTTGGCCCCTGTTTCTGTCCCTGCCTTTGCTTCTGTTTCTGCCGCTGGGCTTGTTTCTTGGCACGGTTCTTCGCGGCAGCTTCGTCCTCGGCGGAGATCGTCTTGCCGCCCGCCGGGTTGAGTTGGTCCAGCACAGCCCCGAGCCGCTTGCGAGCGGCCACCGCAGCTTCATCTTTCAAGTCCTCCGCTACGAGCTGCTCGGCGAAGGGCGAGTCCTTCATGTCGAACAACTCGCCCGCCTGGTTGAGTTTCCAGCCGTCGTCACGCACGTACCATCTGCGGCCCAGTTGCACATAGATCCACTCGCGTGGATTACCCTTCCGGCCACGAATCTGCGGCGTAAAGCTGCGACCGTCGACGGTGACGCCTTGCGGCAGCTTTGCCCCCACCGCCTCTGCGAACGTCGGCAGTATATCGCTGAAATCCACCAGGTCTTTGAGCACGCGTCCGGCGGGCGCGACGCCCTTCCAGTTAGCGATCAGCGGCACCCGGGCGCCGCCTTCCAGCATCGTGCCTTTCACTCCATTGATCTTTCGGCCACCAATGGTATTCGGCTGCCCGACGGTGCCGTTATCCGCCGAGAAGACGATCAGCGTATTCTCACGCAGGCCCAGCTTGTCTATCTCGGCCACCAGCGCTCCCACCTGCTTGTCGAGGTAAGCGACGTTGTCATCGTAGAGAGCCACCGGGTCCGTCTCTCCCGGTTTGCTGTCGGGCGTACGGAGAATTGGGCCGTGGACCAGGTGGGAAGCGTAGTAGAGATAGAACGGCTTGGCCGATGCCGAACCCTTCGGTGCGTGACGTTGCAGGAAATCCACCGCGAAGCTGTGGTAAACATCCGGGCAATAGACCTCCTCCGGCGTCTCCACGAGTTGCCCGTTCTTCGTGTAGCTTTTCTGCCAGTACCAGCCGCCGGCGGTGTTATCGGTGATGTACTCGCCGAAACCCCAGTCACCCGGCGTTTCCCCCATCTGGCGCCACTTGCCGACGTGACAGGTGTCGTAGCCGGTCTCCTTGAGGATCCTGGCCAGCGGGTATTCATCTTGTGATTTGGGCTGACCGGAGACGGGATTGGTCAGGCCGCCCGTGCGGAAAGCGTAGCGGCCCGTATTGATCTCGCAACGCGTCGGGCCGCACAGCGGGGCCGAGTAGCAGCGCTCGAACCGGAGGCCGCCGGCCGCCAGGGCGTCGATGTTGCCAGTCCGATTCTTGTGCCGGTCGGAGCCATAGCAGCCTGTGTCATCCAGACCCCAGTCGTCCGCCAGAATGAAAACGATGTTGGGCTTCCGAGCGGATTTGGCTTGCTGTTCGCCCGTTACCGTGCTCCCGAGGGGGCCGCCCAACGACGCCACCACTGGGCCGACCAGCCCGGTTCTCAGGAACTCTCTTCGCGACAGACTGCTCATAGTCTTCCTCCTGTTCACTTGCCCCTTGCAGAACCCCGCCCCTCGACCAACCTCCGCCGACTGATCCATCATCTTATCGTTTGCATATCCGGCGATCAATCGCTAAAACAGCCTTGTCCACCGTGCACGATCTATTCGCTCCGGTACAGGAAGGGAAGACCGATGCTTACAAGCCACGCGTTCCACATCAGAGTGTCCGCGATTCTCCTATTCTTGGGATGGCCCCTGCTGGTGAATGAGGCAAGCCGGGGATCAACCGACTTCTACGTCTCGGTGTCAGGAAAGGATCAGCGGTCCGGCCGACTCGCGTCGCCGAATGGGAATTCCAGCGATGGACCGTTCGCGACGTTACAGAAAGCCAGGGATGCCGTTCGGGCAATGAAGAAATCCACGGGCCTGCCGGAAGGCGGCGTGACCATTTGGATCGCGCCGGGAACGTACAGCCTTGAGCAGGGAATGGAGCTTACCGCGGAGGATTCCGGCGATGCCGGCAAGCCGATTGTCTACCGTGCGGCGACCGAGGAACAGGTGCGGCTCACCGGAGGAAAAGCCGTGGCCGGCTGGCGGATAGTCGAGGACCCGGCCGTCGTGGTCAGGCTTGACCCCGCCGCACGAGGGAATGTTGTGCAGGCGGATCTCAAGGCTCAGGGCATAACCGATTTTGGCAGATTCCGGTCGAGAGGCTTCGGCCGGCCGACAGCGCCGGCGGCTTTGGAGCTGTTCTTCAAGGACCAGCCGATGACGCTGGCACGGTGGCCGAACGCCGGCTTTGAGAAGATCGCCGGCAGCCCCGACTCCGCTCGCGACGAGCACGGTGGGACCCTGGGCAAGCTCCCCGCCGGATTCACCTACGAGGGAGACCGCCCTAAACGATGGGCCGACACCAACGACATCTGGATTCACGGCTACTGGGCCTACGACTGGGCCAATTCCTACGAGCACGTCGCAAGCATCGACACGCAAAAACGTCTGATCAAGACCAGCCCGCCGTATGGCAACTACGGCTTTCGAACGGGCCAGCGGTTCTATCTTCTCAACATCCTCGAAGAGCTGGACGAGCCGGGCGAGTGGTACCTTGACCGGAAGACCGGCATTCTGTATTTCTGGCCCCCGATTCCGCCGGCAAGCGGCGACGTGACCATCTCTCTTGCGGGAAGCCCTCTGGTCCGCATGACCAACGCCTCGCACATCCAGATTCGCGGGCTGACGCTCGAATGCGGCCGAGCGGATGGCGTGCAGATCAACGGCGGGACCGACAACCTGGTCGCGGACTGCACGATCCGTGACATGGGCGATGGGGCTGTGACCGTCAACGGCGGCACAAGTCACGGCGTCGTGAACTGCGTCATCTCTGAGACCGGCGACGGCGGGATTTCGCTCACCGGCGGCGATCGCAAGACCCTGACGCCCGCGAACCACTACGCCCGGAACAACCTCATCCATCACGTCGCCCGGTGGTCCCGCTGCTACGCCCCCGCGATTTCCATGACGGGCGTGGGCCTCCAGGTGTCGAACAACCTGATCCACGATCATCCGCACTGTGCGATCCTGTTCTCGGGCAACGAGCACCTCATCGAGCTTAACGAAATCCATCACGTCTGCCTGGAAACGGGCGACGTGGGCGCGATCTACACCGGCCGGGACTACACGTTCCGGGGCAACATCATCCGCCACAATTTTATCCACCACACCGGCGGGGTCGGCATGGGATCGATGGGCATCTACATGGACGACTGCGTCAGTGGCACGCAAATCTACGGCAACGTCCTGTGGAAGCTGCATCGCGCGGTCTTCCTCGGCGGCGGACGCGACTTCAAGGTCGAGAACAACATCTTCGTGGATTGTGATCCCGCCGTCGAGCTGGATGGTCGAGGCATGAGCAAGTCGCCCGTCTGGCACGACATGGTCTATAAGACGATGAAAAAGAGCCTGGAGGATATGAATTGGCGCCAACCGCCTTACCAGACCCGCTATCCGGAGCTTGCCGACCTCGAGCCTTATTATGCCGAAGACGACGGAGTTCCGCCCGGCAACGTGGTCGTGGCTCATAACATCTGCGTCGGGAGCGAGCTGCTGAAGATCACCTGGGGCGCCAAAGAAGGTATGGCACAGAGTAAAGACAACCTCGTCAACGCCGATCCGCTTTTCCTCGACCCGGCCAAAGGCAACTTCCGGCTCAAGCCCGATTCCCCCGCCTACAAGGTGGGCTTTCAGCCAATCCCGTTCGAGAAGATCGGCAGGCAGGCTCAGCCGCAAGATGAACCCAAGCAAGGTTTCAAGATTCGCGGGACGCTGCCCTGGCACAACTTCCTGTCGGGCCCGACGGCATGGAACAAGGACGATTATGAACGGTACTTGGACCGGATGCGGGACCTGAAGCTCAACTTCATCGGCTTTCACTGCTACACGGGCGGGGCGGAGCGATACGCACCTTACGTCGAGCCGATGATCCGCATCGAATACCGAGACGTGGTTCCCACGGCATCCTTCGACACGTCGCTGACCGCTCGCTGGGGATACCGGCCGTTGGCCGTGAGCGACTTTGCCTTCGGGACATCGAGCAAGTTCCCGCTGCCGGCCAGGAGGTCCTGACGCCCCATGAACACCCGACAGCCGAAATCAAATTTCCTATCAGTAAAACCAAGCTTTAGCCGCGAATGAATATTTAACGGGATTTTAGCCAAGTTGAGTCACTGCTGAGATATGCCGTCACGTCCTCTAATGGAATTGTGGCTTTGATTGCTGGTTCTGCGCCAGGTGTCAATAGGACGATCCTATGACTTGTCCAAACCACCATATCTGCCCACCCCAGGACATACTCACCGGCCTGCGGAGGGAAGCTATGGTAGAACACGTCCAACTGGGCTGCGTGGTTAGGAATATTGTTCTGCCCTCGAAAGTCAGATAGCTCTGAGATCCATCCCTCCAACTGTTTAGCCTTTGGCTCCACAGCCTGCGTGCTAGCCGCGAAGAAGCCATCAACAAGCTTGCTCATCCGACCACTGGCATGTGCCCAGGCTGTGTTGACTATGTATCTAGCGCGATTCTTGTCCTCTTGCCCTCGAATGAAGGACTCTGATATGTCCTTCAATTCCTCGGGAATCGGAATGATACGTTCCATCGTGGAAAGACGATCCATGACCCTGCCGAAAACCTTGCCGTCAAGCATCACGGAAGGATCATCGACAACATGCCTCTCCTGATCTCTAAACACCATAGCGGGTCCCATTCCCAGTGCGTACCCGTTCACGGGAAGCCGCGAAAAAATCTTTTTGAAGCGGTGATTTGGGAGTAGCGCGAATCTGGGTAAGGCGGTACATCCTCGTCTATGGTAGACCAGGATGTCACGATAGGCCAGTTGGTCCTGCAGAACGACCTGCTTCGCAGTCAGGTGCTGGGACTGGAGCAGACCCTTACTCAACTCCGAAAGGAGATTGGGCAATTGCGAGCGGATAACCAGAAGCTCCAGGACCAAATCGCTCGCTTGAAACGGGACTCCTCCAACTCCTCCAAGCCGCCTTCCAGTGACCTTGTCAAGCCGGAGAAGAAGGGAACTCGTCGGGGAAGACGCCAACGCAAGATCGGCGGCCAGAAGGGCCATCCGCGGCAGGAACGAATCCCCTTGGGCCCGGACGACATCGGTCCCATCCTTCCCTATGAGTTGTCCTCGAAACAGGCACAGGGTCTGATCCCCCTGGAGGAATGGTT
>JAPLMX010000268.1 GCA_026386805.1 Phycisphaerae bacterium
CCGGCTTGCCGGCCGCCGGCAACTTGTCCGCTCGAACGACGCCACGCATCGAGCCATTGGAGCGATTCATCGCCGGTTGCGATGGGTGTTACGCGGTGTATCCCGCCGCTGCACCCCATAATCTGCCGGTGGGAATCTTGACAACCCTATTGGGGAACGCCGCAGAATCAGGAAACTCGGCGGTCGGGAAGCACTTCTTCTTGAGCCCGGAACCGAAGCGTGGGGTGACCAGGGACGACAGAAATTGTGACATTACGCCGTCAGGGCAGGGGAACAGGACCTCCGTTGGGCGCATCTTCTTCGCAGTGAGTGAAAGGCGGCGATTTTGTCCGCCCGCCGTGGGGCGGATGAGAGATCGGCCGGATGTGAACAGGGCAGCGAATAAGGAGCCGAATGATGGTCAAACGTAAAGGTTTTACTCTCATTGAGTTGCTGGTGGTCATCGCGATCATCGCTTTGCTGAGGGCGATCATTATGCCCGCCTTGTCCAAGGCCCGGGAGAGCGCCCGCGACGTGGCCTGCCGGTCCAACCTGCGGAACATCGGCACGGGGATCGTCATGTTCCTGCAGGACAACGACTTCAAACCCGCCGACAGCGCTACCACGAACGGTTTCTGTTGGTACGACGCGGCCGGCAAGATCCGCCCGACCTCGGATGGCGATGCGTACTGGGGCGTGGCCTACATCGACTACATCAAAGACCCGGCGGTCTTCGGTTGCCCGAGCTTTCGCAGCGTGGCCGAGGGCTTGATCTACAACGTCGATCCCAAGCTCATCTACGCCGCCGCCTACACCCTCCCCTATGAGTTCTTCTACAAGCCGGCCACGAGCAAGACGAGAACCACGCTCAGCACGATCCGGCCGCAGAGCGAATTCGTCGTCTCCCACGACCACGTCGAGCCCAAGATCGAGCAGGGTGTCATCGACCATTTCTACAACAACGGCCCCGGCTCCATGAACCTGACCGCCTATCGCGAAGGCGGCACGCGGGCGAAGTTCTACCGTGGCATCTTCCGCCACAACATCCGCTCCAGCCGCACCTTCGAGACCCGCGGGCGGGCCAACGTCCTGTGGCTCGATGCTCACGTGACTCCCCTCCAGGAGACCACCGGCGACGATGTCCCCCAGTATTGGTACACCGGAGTCAGGCCGTAGAGGAGCCTGAACCGGCGGCGTCGAAAGAAGCTCCGCCCAGTCCGCAGGCGACCCCACAGGATTTACAATTTACGATTGACGATTTACAATTCGGCGTTCGCTCTTCGCAGGCGGATGGAGTCGCGAATAGTAAGTTGTGAATCGTAAATGGCAAATCATGAGGATGCTGGATGAGAGTCTGTATCGCACCATTCTTGGCGACCCTGTTACTGCCGGTGTGCCTGTCGCTCGGCGTTCAGCGGCCGGAGCTCCGCGGGGTTTGGGTCCACGGCACGCAGCTCAAAACGCCGGCCGAAGCCGACGCCGTAGTCGCGAAGATCGATCGCGCCCATCTCAACGCGGCCTTCGTCCTCGTCTGGTACTGGGGCGGCCAGGCCTACTTCCAAAGCGTCCTGTGCCCGATGGGCGACGGCGTCCCGCCCGGCCATGACCCCCTCGCCTACATGGTCCAGCAGTGCCACCAACGCGGCATCCAGGTGCACGCCTGGTTCGTCAACGGCTCCTACGGCGCCCCCGAGGTCCGCAACGTGCTGGACCAGCACCCGGATTGGGCCGTGCAGGACGGCTCGGGCACCCTCTGGTACGACTTCAGCAAGCCCGAAGTCCGCCGCTTCGAGAGCGACCTGATGATCGAGTGCCTCCGCAAGTACGACGTCGACGGCATCCACTTCGACTACATCCGCTATGGCCCGCACCAGTGCTATTGCGACTATTGCCAGCAGACCTTCGCCCGCCGCTACGGCTTCGCCCCGCTGGCGCAGGAATACCGAACGGCGTTTCCGGCCGGCGTCAGTGTCACCGGCAACCCCTTGGCCAAGCCCACCACGGCGCTGGTCCTGGCTGAGTTCTACGACGGCACGCCCGCCATCGCCCTCAACAAGCTCGGCAAGGGCACCGTTCTGCTGCTGAACTGGCACGCCGAGAACGAGATGCCGCCGGCGGTCGCCGAGACGGTCAAGCTCACCCTGGGGATCTGGACGACCGGCGGCGGTCCCATCCATCTGACGACCACGCCCGCCAACCGGGCCGAATACGGCAACGGTGCCCTGGAAACGATGCGGGTCTGCCTGACGCGGATGGGCTATCAGCCCACGTCGATCCCCCCGGAGAACATTGCCCGAATGACGAGCGACAGTGTCCTGGTTCTGCCGGCGGTCTACCTCATCCCCGCCGTTACGGCGAACCATGTCGAGCAGTTCGTCCGCAGAGGCGGCCGGCTGCTGATCGTGGACGGGCCGATCAAGTCCATGCAGCTTCCTGCCATGCAGCGCGTCACCGGCTTCGCCGCCGCCGGCCGCTACCTCAATCGCGACGACGTCATCAAGTCCACTGGCCGCAGCCCGCTCGTGCCCAAGAGCAAGCACGTGATGAACCTCTGGGACTGGAAACGCCGGATGAGCAAATGGGCCGAGTTCCGCAAGCTGGGTGTCACGGAGCTGGTCCGCGACGTCTACCGGCGGGCCAAGGGCCTCAAGCCCAACGTCCAAGTGACCGCCGCGGTCATGAACACGCTGGAGTCCGCCGACGCGGCCTACCAGCAGTGGCCGCTCTGGCTCCGCGAGAAGACCATCGACTACGTCGTCCCGATGGCCTACACGGACGACCCCGCCGAGCTGTCCCGCCAGATCGCCCAATGGAAGAAGGTCGATGCGTCCTTGCAGCGAATCATCCCGGGCCTGTCGATCTACCAGGACGACGCCGGCAAGGCGGTCACGCGCGACCTCGCCCTGATCCGCCGCCAGCGCACCGTCTGCCAACAGCAGGGGGCCCACGGCAACCTGTACTTCTCCATGCAGTACCTCAGCGATCCGCTGGTCAACGTCTTGGGCACGGAGTTCTACCCCGCCGAAGCCCCGGTCTACATCCCGCCGCGTCAATCGCCGTGACGGGATAAGCCGAGACGGTCGCCCTCGGCACAATGGCCCATCCGGACGGTGCGAGCATACCACGGTGAGGTCACCGGAACAAGTTCTGACGCATGGGTCGCACACAACGCCGGTCATCGGAGCATCGCGTGGAACTTGGCCTTCAGCGGCGCCGACGAAAAATGGGTACGTAAGGAACGGGGTCCTTCTTCGCCGGGGCGGAAATTGGCTTTGTTTCGCACGCTGGCTCCTGGCCCTCCGTCCCGTTCGGCGTTCCGTCTACGTTCGACCCGGCGGAAATTGGGTTTGTTTCGCACGATAACTCCGGGGCCTGCGGCATGTTCGTACCGACGCCGCAAGCCGACTCGTCGCCAGTGGGAATAGCCGAGTTGGAAGTGGGAAGTGCCAAGTCTGAAGCACGAGGACTCGCCGTTTGGCCTTGCTCACTTGACACTTCCCACTTCCCACTTGAAACTCCTCCCTCCTTCCGCAAGAGCCGCAGCTCAGCCATGGTCCGATACAGACTGTGCTCGATCCGCCGCTCGTACATCAGCATCCGATCGAGAATCCTCTCCTGCGCGAAGTCCTGCACCGCCCTCCGGCCGACCGCCGGACCCGCGGCCACGGGCTCCGGCGGCTGCACACCCGTCTCGGCCAGCACGGCCAGGAGCCGCGACGCCTGCTCGGGGGACAGGACCAGCTCCGGCAGTTCGCTCTTGTCCTCCACCTTGTCAAACGCCGCCGCCTGCAGCCGTTCGGCCCGGCGCAGCCGCCAGGAGAGCCCGACGATCCGGTGGGCCAGCATAGACTCCATCTGTCCCGCTGGGGCCAACTCCCTCAGCATCTGGTCCCGGTAGAACTCGAACTCCCCTGGATCTTCTCCTTTGATGACCACCTCCTGCGCCAGCAGGCCGTGCCTGACGGCATTCTGCGCGACGGCGGCTTTGCCTTCCGGCGTACGCGGACCGATGGACTTTTGCGCGTTGGAACGATTGGCAGACACTTGGGCGGCACTGGTCATGGTGATCCCTCCAAATTCAAGACTGACCATTTACCATGGACGATCGGCGGCCCCACGCGGGCCGCATGGTCTACAGGGTACAACCACCATGTTACAATGTCAATAACAATCTCCCCACAAAATGCAATTATTTGGTGTTTCCTAAACCATTGTTCCACCGGGACTAACGCACCCCGACGGAAAGAATGTAGCCCAGCCTTGTCCTTCCCGCGTAGAGCTTGCCCTGAGCGCAGCCGAACGGGCGGGAACCCAGCTTCTTCCACCACGGAGACACGGAGAACGCAGCGCGGCCTTTGGCCGCAACCCAAAACCAGTTGTCCGCAGATTTCACCGATGGGCGCAGATTTTCAAAGAAAGGGCAAAGGGGAAATGGGAGAGACAACTGCCTGTGTTAGGCCTCCTTCCCTTTTGCTTTCTCCTGCTTCCCTTCCGCTTGAATCTGCGAAAATCTGGTGCGTCAGTGAAACTATCGTTGTCTTGTGATCTGAAAGGAGGTCACCATGGAATG
>JAPLMX010000104.1 GCA_026386805.1 Phycisphaerae bacterium
TTGCCGTTCTTTCATGGTAGTTCTCCTGGGCCCGGCGGGGCCTTCCTCAAGGGGAACTACCTACCCAAAAACACGCACGAAACGGCAGAGCCTTGTGAATGCTCACCGGCAGAGCCGGTGGTTAACGGAAATGCAATTTGGGAAGTGGCTGGTGGCGGCGGGGGCCGTCATCATTGCCATCGGTGTGCTTGTGATCCTGCTGGGCAAGATCGGCTTGTTCCGCCTGCCCGGCGACTTCTCGTTCGGCGGGCGGAATTGGCGCGTCTATTTCCCCTTGGCCAGCAGCCTTCTGCTGTCTCTCCTCCTGACTCTGGTCCTCTGGGTCATTCACCACTTCCGCCGATGAGCCGGTAATACTGTGCCTTCCAATCCGACAGTCGGTGCTGGTCGATCAGAGTCCGGATTTGTTGCACGTCCACATCGCGAGGTTGACCGGCCGTTGCCGCCGCCGGGACCGGCTCTTCGAGGATCGAAGGCATCACCCGCCGGAACTGGCTCAGCGAGGCGCTCGCGACGAACAGCCCGCAGGCGGCGGCCGCCAGAAGCAACGATCGTCCTTTCCCCCGCGGCGTGTCCTGTGCGGCTGTGTGCCGGCAACGATCGCAATAAAGACAGTCGAGATGATCGGCGGCGGTCAGGCCGAATTCGCAGTGGCCGAACCACCGGGGCGGCATCCAGCGGCGCAGCAGGCGGGCGTGGTTCAGCAACGACAGAAACGCCCCCACCGGGCACACATAGCGGCACCAGAAGCGAACGGAGAAGAGCGAGCCAACCAGGGCGATTCCCACCGCTCCCAGCATCCAGACCGGCCAACCGGCCCATGCCGCCCGCAGGCCAAAGACCAAGGTGAGCGGATCGCCCGCGAGCGTGCGGCGGTCGCGGGAGACGAAGAAGGCGGCGATCAGAACAGCCAGGACGACGTACTTGATGAAACGAGCCGGCCACATCGCGCTGCGCTGCGGGGCCGGTCGAAAGCGGCGGGGCAGGACGTACCCCAGCAGCTCCTGGGCCGCCCAGAACGGGCAGACGTAGCCGCAGTAGAGATTCCCGAACAGCAAGACGATCAGAGGCACTCCCACGACCAGCAGAAATACGCCCGTCAGGCCGGCGGTCGGCGCGTCGAGCGAGAGAAGGGTCGCGATCTGCTCGCTGGAGTATTGGGCGTTCCGGGCGACGCCGCCGACGAAGAGGGTCAGTGCCAACACGACGATCCGGCTCCAGAATCCGCCCCCCTGTGCCCCCATGAAGGCCGCCGTAAAGGCTCCCATCAGGTAGAGGCCCGTTCTGTCCGGCAGGTACTCTATCCACGACGGCGCTCCCACCTGGGCTGACGCCGGCGCGCCCCGAACCTCTTCCGTGAATCGCCGGCCGGAGGTCTGGAGCGCGTTGAGCACGGCTTGGGAGCTGATCGTCGCCCCTGTGACGGCATTGATGCCCGCCCAAGGCTTGACGCCGAAGAGCGGTGTGCCTTTCAGTGAGGCGAGCCAATCTCGGAGGAGGTCGAGATAGGATGGTGTCTCGTTGCTCTGCACGATGAGGAAATCAATCAGCTTGCCTGAGGCATCGACGTGAATCGCGAGGTTGAGCCTGCCGCCGAAGCCCCGAACCTCCGGTGCGAAATCAGCCGAGCTGAACACGTAGCCGGCCTGCTTTTGCGCGGCATCCATGACGGTGAAGTACGTTGCCCGGCGACCGCCCTTCTTGAGAATTACCGAGACCGATTGCGTCTGTTTTTCGCCGGTGAGCGCTCGCACCGCGGACTGGGGCAGAGCCGGTTGCAGGCGTGCCTCGGCGTGGGCGAGAACATTCGAGCCGAGGACGACACAAGAGACAACGGCGAACAGGACATATCCCGCTCGTCCCAGACCGGGACTCTCGTCGAGCAGGGCGGCCGGCTCTCGTTTCCGCAAGACAGCCGCCGGAACGTTGGCCAGGAGCGATCCGGCAAGGACCAACAGGGAGGTCCGGGTCCCCAGCACGGGAACCGCCAACAGGCTGGTTACCAACCCGCCGAGACAGGCCCCGAAATGGTCGGCGGTTTCAAGCCGACTGCCGGCTGCGCCGGAATTGAGAGCGCCGCCGGCAAGCTGGGCGGCCGCAATCGGCCAGTAGCCACCACAGCACAGGCCCGACAGCGCGAAGGCGACCGCGAAGGCGGTATGGTCAAGACGCCAGCCCACTTCCGTCCCGGCAAACCAACACGCGATGGCCGCCAGGAGCAGCCCGTGCGCCGAGAGGATGTAAAGAAGCAGGATGTGCACGCCTGTAGGATGGGCTTTAGCCCATGCTGCTCTTGTCCGGCCTTTTCCGAATTCTCCGCATGGGCTAAAGCCCATCCTACCTAGCCCACTGCCAACGAGCGCCCCGGCCGTCAGACCCGCCATGAACAGCGACGAGATCACGCCCACGTGCAGGTACAGCGACCCGAAACGCGTCTCATACACGTACATCAGGATGATGACGGTGGCGATGCCGACCCAACCGGTCGAGAAGACGAGGAACGAACTGTCGAAACTCGATGCGTGGGGGCGGCCTGGTTGCCTCGTCAGAGCCCACGTGCGGAGGGCGGCAAAGACGAGAATCGGTATGACGAACGGCAGCCATCCGCTGATGACAAGCAGCTTGACGAATCGCGTGATCGATACGCCCGATTGGCGGGCGGCCAGCAGCAGGCCATACAGATGTGTCAGTGGACGGGAGTCCCGATTGATGAGCAGCTCCCGAGACAGATCGACCTTCTCATACGACTGCATCGCCTGGGCCGCGCGGTCCGGCAGGTAGATCGACAGCAGACCCGCCGGTGGAAATACCTTCTGTGACCCGTCCAGTGCCGCAAAGCGGTCCCGCAGAAGGGCCGGATCGCCCGTGAGAACCTGGGCGTCCGAAACAATGAGCCACGTCTGGTCGCCCGGCACCAGCACGAGATTCGAGAAGACCTGTTCCAGCGTCTTCTTCGCGGAGGCGCCGAGACTGACGAGCTCAGCGCCCATGACGGTCTCGTTGCCGGCAAGGCTAATGCCGAGGACGCCGCCATCGTGCAGCGCGGCCTTGACGGTCTCGTAGAACTCGACCGTGTAGTAACGGTTGAAGACAGAACTGGTCGTCTCCGGCAGGTTGACGATGACCAAATCGAAATGATCTCTGGTGCCATTGAGATACCGCCGGATTTCGTCCGCGACCGGATGGAAGCGTCGGTCATCCGCCCAGAATTGGCTCGGAACACGCTGGAGCAGCCACTGGGTGTACTCGCCATCCGGATTCGCCCAGGCTACCTCTTCCATCTGAGGCAGCCGGAGGAGCCGGCTGCATACGGCCAGGCCCGAGCCGATCACGAGGGCCCGCCTGGCTTGCGGGTTCTGGCACAGTGCGATAGCCACGGTCCGGCCGGCGTCCTCCTCATTCGGCAAAGCTTCGCAGACGCCCCCGTCGCGCACGACGACCCACTGGGCGCGATACCGCCCGTAGACGTACTGTGCCTGGGCCGTGGAGAAGGCCCCTTCGAAGGTCTCGCGCGGCAGGAGCTTGCTCCACTCGACCGCCCGCACATGCTGAGCGACGCGTCCATCGGTTCCGGTGGCGAGGGCGACTGCCAACAGTGCGGCCAAGGCCAAGGAGAGGTATCCGCCTGTCTTGCGAAAGCCTGCGACGGCAACAGAAAGGAGCAGCACGAGGGCAAGCAAGGAGGACACGCGCAGTGCCGGCACGTGGAACGTCAGCAGGGCGGTCACCGCCAGGCCGCCGACGAAGCTGCCGGCCGCTTCGAGAATGTACACGCGGGAGATCGGGAAGCTGTCGGTTTGCCCGATCCACCGGCAGGCCAGCGGAAATAGTACGCCGGTCACGAGGCTGACCGGAGCGTTGACCGCCATCGCCCAGAAAACGATCGTCGGCACGGACATCAGGTCATACGAGGCGACGCCCGCCAGCTCGCGCACCTGGACGATCAAGAGAAACTGGCCGATAAAGGCCGGGAGGTACAGCAGGAACAGAAGCTCAGCGTGATGCAACAGTAAGTCCGCCAGCCGGTTCCAGCGTCGAACAAACAGGGCCCCGAGACCGACCCAGAGAAACCACGTGCCGAAGAAGACGCCGACGCTGATGTCGTTGCCCTCGAACGCCGTGGTGAACTCGCGAAATAGGAGCGTCTGGGCCCCGATGGTGAACAGTCCGCAACTGAAGATCAGCAGGCCGCGGGCGAATCTCATGGCTCTTCACCAAAAACCTCCGCCTGGAAGACAAGGAAGCTCGCCCCCTCTTTCCAGGCGTCTGCCGGTAGTCCGGCCTTCTCAGATAAGTACCGCAACGTGGTCTCCAGGTTCCAGCCCTGCTCGGGCGCCACCTGCGGCAGGAACACGGCGGAGTGTCCATCCTTGTTCAAGACCATGCCATCGACGCCGATGCGGATGTCCCGCCACGAGGCAACCGGCGTCGGAGGCGTCAGGGCGGAAATCTCGACTTTGATCTGGTCGTACTCGTCCTTCTGAAGCTGCGGGAACCGCCGGTCGCCGAAACCGGCGTAGATCGCGTTCGTAATCACCGACTTGTACAGCGGACGTTGGGGGAAGATGTCCCCGACGCAGCCGCGCAACTGGCCGTTCTTCTTCAACGTCACGAACGCGGCCCGCGGCGGCTTCACCGACTCCGACGCCGCGAAGTTCAGGTCGGCCGGCTCGGGCACCCGCTGATGATCCAGGGCGTACCGGATCGTCTGCCGCACCAGGGAGAGGAGCTGCTTCTTATCCTCCGGCGACAGTGCCGCCTGGCTGGCCGGCGCCGCCGGCGGGGCGGCGGCCGTGGCCCATCTCCCGTGGAATGCCGCAGCCAGATAGCTGACGGAATTCGTGTAGTCGCCCGTCAGTTCGCCGGAGGTGGCGTACCGGACGAGCTCGGCCTTCGCATCTTGGCCAAGCGTCTCCAGCAGGACGGCGATGGGAACACGGCCGCAGATGGTCGCGCCGGTGCTGTCCGTGTAAGCGAGCAAGCCCTGGGCGTCCCGTTTCTCAATGAACGCAAAGGCCCCCATGTCGAGCTTCTTGAGGCCCTCGGGGATGTTCTCCTTGAAAGGCACGTACTGGTATTGCGGGCCGTAGTGCGTGAAGTCGGAACTGGCGACGACCAGCGTGTCGGCGTCGATCAGGCTCGCCAGAATCCGGCCGGCTTTCGCGATCGTCTCATAGGAACATTGTCCCGCCACGATCAGGACGAGCTTGAAGTCGCTGAGCTGGTACTGGAGCAGCGGCACCTCGATCTGGACGCTGTGCTCCTGCTGATAGGCGGCCGGCACATCCTGAAAGAGCGGGTACTGCAAGAGTCTCTCCGCGAACTCCACGTCCAGAGGGACTCGGCCCAGCGGCGTCTCGTAGTGCGTCGCGCGCGGCACGCTGAACAGGTCCTCCATCGGCAGCCGGTGCGTCGGGCCGATCACGACGACCCGCTTGAAGCGATGGCCGAGCGACTGGACGCCGCAGGCGGCGGTCGGCCCGGAATACTGGTAGCCGGCGTGCGGCAGGATCAGGGCAATAACATCCCCCTTCGGCTCTATCACGGCCTTCTCGA
Organism: Phycisphaerae bacterium; assembly: GCA_026386805.1. Classification (GTDB taxonomy): domain Bacteria; phylum Planctomycetota; class Phycisphaerae; order Sedimentisphaerales; family Anaerobacaceae; genus PLanc-01. The sequence continues at coordinate 5,557 of JAPLMX010000104.1, forward strand.
AGTAGCCCGCGAGCTCCGCGCGCAACGCGTTCGGGTCGGCCTTGTACCAGGTTCCCGCGAGAGTAGATTTCATCACATCCATAGTCGCTGGCTTGGCCTGTGTCGCTGTCCGCATTGGCCCCGTTCCCGGCGAGTCCTTCGCGGCAGGCGTTGTCAGCAACCGTGCGACAAACGATCCTCCAATGGCGAGCGCCGCCAACGCCGCACACAACGCAATAATGATCGGAATCGCCTTGACTGATCGAGTGTACATTTTAGCCGCTCCATTTGGACTGCTTGCATATATCTCTCATCGGCACGACGGTACCGGGATACTTCGCCGGCCAATGTGGCGAGGGCGTCCCGCCCTTGTAGCTCGCTGGCGTTTTGCCGGCGAGAAGACTGCTCAGATGCAAGGGCGAGACGCCCTCGCCACGGCTTGCGCCGGCCGCCGATGCCACGCCGGCCACGGCCCGCACGAACTCCCGTCGCGTCATTTCCATATCCCGTAAATCTCCTGGCCGCAATCGGGGCAATGCCCGTCTTTGAGCCGATTTTGCAGGACGGCGAAGCCGACCCGCTCGAGCAGCAGCTTCCGGCACTGCGGGCAATAGGTGTTCTCGCCATTGGCGCTCTGGCGGTTCCCGATGTAGACGTACTCCAGACCCTCACCGGCTGCGATGTCGCGCGCCGACTCCAGGACCTGCAGGGAGGTTGGCGGCAGGTGCCGCATCTTGTACATGGGGGTAAAACCATCAAAATGCAAAGGGGTCTCCTTGTCCAGATTCGCTCGGACCCAACGGGCCAGATTCCGTATCTCCTCGGGCTTGTCGTTCAGCGTGGGGATAATCAGATTGACCACCTCGACGTGGACGCCCATCGACTTGGCGACCACCAGGGCGTTCTGGACCGGCTTGAGGGTCGCCGAGCAAACGTCCCGATAGAAGGCGTCGGAGACCGATTTCAGATCGATCCGCGCCACGGCGATATGTTGCAGCAGGTCCCGCCACGGCGGCTCGTTGATGTAGGCGGCCGTCACCAGGACACTGCGGATGCCCGCCTCCTTGGCCAGTTTCGCGATGTCATAGGCGTACTCGTAATAGACCACCGGGTCGGTGTAAGTGTAGGCGATGGACGGGCACTGGTACTGCTTGGCCAGGGCGACGACTTTCTCGGGCGGGCACGCGGAAGCGTGGCTGTCCTCCGGGTTCGCCTGCGAGATCTCCCAGTTCTGGCAGTTCTTGCAGTGCAGGTTGCATCCGACGGTGGCGATGGACAGAATCGGCGTGCCCGGCAGAAAGTGAAACACCGGCTTTTTCTCCACCGGGTCGATGCTCGCGGAGCACGGGTAGCCGTAGACGACGCTGTGCAGCACGCCGTCGAGATTGATGCGCACCCGGCACTCGCCGCTTTGGCCCGGCCCGATCAGGCACCCCTTCGGGCATAGCTCACATTGCACCTTCACGTGAAGCCCTCTTTGCTACAGCCATTCCATGGACTTCCTGGACGTCTTCACGGCTTCGACACACCGGCATTATACCAAGTGCAGGAACATTTTTCCGAGTCTCTTGACTATGGCGGGCGTATCCTTTATAAAGTAGGCGCATACCTACGGCAGTGTCGCGATGGCTACAATCAGTTGGTTGAGGTCGATGGGATGGGTCCATGTTGACACACTTGTACATCAAGGACGGCAAGCTTACGGAAACCGGCGAAGGCGAGGCCCCGGTGTGGGTCTACACGGCCCCGGATGAAGCCGAGCGTCGGTATCTCGTCGACCAGATCAAGCTCGACGAGCACACCCTGAGTTCGGCCCTGGACCCCGACGAATTGAGCCGACTCGAATTCGAGCCCGACCACGCCGCGATCATCTTCAAGCGTCCGAAGCGCTATACGGCCGAGGACAATTTCCTTTTCCGAGTGCTGTCCACGGGCGTCTTTCTCTTCAAAGACCGCGTCATCATCGTCAGGGCCGACGAAGCCGCTTTGTTCGAGGGCCGCCCCTTCATCAAAATGCAGTCCGTGCAGGATGTGTTTCTCAAGTTGGTCTACCGGGCGATCTCGCATTTCGTCGAGCACCTGCGCGGCATCAATCTGATCTCCAACGAGCTCGAGCAGCAGATCAATCTTGCGATGGAGAACAAGTACCTGCTCAACCTGTTCACCCTGGAGAAGAGCCTTGTCTACTACCTCAGCGCCATCAACTCGAACGGCATGCTCATCGAGAAATTGCGAAACGCCGCCTCCAAGATGGGATTCAGCCCCGACAATGTCGAATTCCTCGATGATATTCTGATCGAGAACAACCAGTGCCGAGGCCAGACCGAGATCTACTCCCAGGTGTTGTCCAGCCTGATGGATGCCCGCGCCTCGATCATCAGCAACAACCTCAACCTGCGCATCAAGGCCCTCACGATCATCACTATCGGCATCATGCTGCCGACCCTGATCGTCAGCATCTTCTCCATGAACGTCCGGATCCCGCTGGAGCCGTATCACCACGCCTTCTGGATCATCACGGGCCTCGCCGCTATCTCCGTCGCGGTCATCGCCTTCCTTTGGCGCAGGTATCATTGGTAGCGCCCGGTGCGGCAACCTGGAATCGCCGGCAACGGTCACAAGCTTGACCGTATAATATGCTCTGACGCCCCTGGAATTGGGAATCCTCGCGTGGTACAATACATGGCCGTGATGGGTCTCTTTCGGGAAGAGCCGAATGCGTAGTTCAACCATAGCGTCGTGGATTGTCGCGGCGCTGGTGCTTCTCGCGCCGGCTGCCGCCCTCCGGTCTGCGTCCACTTGGCGGGGGACGTTGCGGACCGATACCATGTGGGGTCCCCAGCAGAACCCTTGCACCGTGGCGGGTGAATTGAAGGTGCCCAAGGGCCTTACGCTGACGCTTCTGCCCGGCACGATGGTTCTCTTTCAGGAAGGCGCCCGGATCGTCATCAACGGCCAATTGCTGGCCGAAGGCACGGCGACCGATCCGATCCGGTTCACGCGGGCGACCGGCGCCGCTCACTGGCTGGGCCTGCAATTCAGCCAGACGATGGAGGACAACCGGATTGGCCACGCGCTGCTCGAATACGCCCGTACCGATGACGGAATGATCGGCCTGCAACAGTCGCGTTTGCTGCTGGAGGACGTCGAGTTCGACCACTGCGACCGCCGCCGCATCCGGACCCTCAGCTCAAACCTGGTCGTTCGGCGTTGCCGTTTCGACGACATGTTCGGACCCGGCGAGCCGCCGACCACGGACAACATGAGTGAGAACATCTGGGGTTCCGGTATCCCCGACGGCGGCTGGCTCCTCATCGAAGAGAACGTCTTCGGCACCAACAAGGGCCACAACGACGCCATCGACTTCGATGGGCCCGCCGCGCCGAAACCCATCCCGTACATCCATAACAACACCTTCCTTGGCGGCGCCGACGACGCCTTGGACCTGGAATGCGATGCTCTCATCGAAGGCAACCTCTTCATGAACTTCGTCAGGGACCAGTACAACAAAGCCTCCGGCGAATCCAATATTCTCTCGGCGGGGGCCGGCAAGCACTATACTCTGACCCACAATATCTTCCTCAATTCCCAGCACATCGTGCAGGTTAAGGACGGTGCGTTTCTGACCTACGTTAACAACACCGCTGTAAACATCTCCCGCGAGGCGATCTACTTCGACCTCGGCCTGCCCGGCCGAAAGCCCGGCCGTGGGGCGGTGGTCCAGAATAGCATTTTCTGGAATATCGTCGAGGTCTTCGAAGGCATTACGGACCAGATCGATCTGACGGTCGATCACTGCTGTATGCCCGCGCCGTGGTGCAGCTTGGGCGCAGGCAATATCTCGGCCGACCCGCTCTTTGCCAAGGCCGGCTATTGGGACCCCAATGGCACGCCGAATAACGCCAAGGATGATTTCTGGGTCGATGGCGACTACCATCTGAGGTCCCAAGCGGGTCGATGGGACCCGGCTCTCGGGCAGTGGGTCACGGACACCGTCACCAGCCCCTGCATCGACGCCGGCAACGACAGTCCCGAGTGGAAGAACGAGCTGTGGCCGCACGGCCAGCGCATCGACATGGGCGCCTATGGCGGAACGGCACAAGCAAGCATGTCACCATCGAGCGTCGGCTCACCGGCCGATCTCAACGGTGACGGCCGCGTGGATTTCCGAGACTACAGTGCCTTTGCCGGTGGATGGCTGAACCAGGAAGCCCCGCGTCAGGGAGATCTCAATCGCGACGGCACGGTCGCTTTCACCGACCTTGCGGCCTTCACATCGTGGTGGTTATGGCCGACGCCCCGATAAGGATCTTGCTCACAGATCCGCTCGCCTGCGTCAACAGCAGAATCCGCCGAATGGAGTCCTCCGGCCGGTTCTCCAAGAGCCCGGCAGGCATGGAGGAATGATGCCGCGCGAGTGAAGAACTCCTCTGGGGGGGATTTTCCATTTTGTTCTTTCGGTTTCTTGCTCTATGATGAAGCCTCGATCTGTGACTGAGGTGGATGACATGAAGATCGCCTTGAAGTATCGCAACTTGATCGAGCTCTTCAACCGGTCGCTGGCGGCGGTGACCGATCTTGACAGACTTTGCGTGGAGATTCTGCGCACCGACCGCCACGAGACGCTGACATTTCGACAGTTGCAAGAGCGGGTGCGGGCCTTTGCGACCTGGCTGATTCACGATTCGGGCCTGAGCCGGGGCGACAAGGTTGCGATCCTCAGCAAGAACCGGACGGATTTCGACGTCGCCCTGTGGGGTGCGATTTTGGCCGGGAGCGTCCCCGTCTTGATCGATCCCGAGCGCGGGGCGCATGGCGTGATCTCGCACCTGCAGGCAACGGATACCCGCTGCTTAGTCATGGCCGACGATTACGAACACCAGGAGGCCCGCGAGGAGTTGGTTCAATTCGGCCACACGCACCATCTCCGGGTCGTCATGATGACCGATGAGCCGCTCGGCAGTACGAGCCCGGTGGACGCCGAGGCGTTGGAGGACATCGAGAGCCGGACGGACCCTGATGACACCGCCGTGATTCTGTGCACCTCCGGCACGACGGGCGACCCCCGCGAGGTGGAGCTGACCCACGTCAATTTGGTTGCCAACCTCCAGGGCTCGGTGCAAAAGGTCGATCTCGGCCCAGACGACGTCCTGGGCCATATCCTGCCGCCGCACCATTCCTTTGGCATGACCGTGGGCAAGTTCTTGCCTTTGCTCGCGGGTGCGACGAGCATCTACACGAACAAGTATCGCGAGGTGTCCGACCTCATTCGCGAGAGGGGCGTCACCATCTTCATCGCCATCCCGGCGCTGTACACCACGCTGGCCAAGAAGCTGGAAGATGGGATCAACAGGCAAAAAAAGGACAGCCGGATCGTCGCATTGCTCGACCGCTTCGCCCCCGGATACCTGGGCAAGAAGATCCGGCAAAAGCAGGGCTGGACCCGGGTTCGTTTCTTCCTTTCGGGGGCCGCGCCGATGCCGCGCTGGGTGCTCGAAGTCCTGTGGCGGCGGGGCTTCAAGATGTACGAGGGCTACGGCACGACGGAGAATTCCCCGGTCTACGGCTTCAATGAGCGGCTCGATACGCTCGGCTCGGTCGGCCAGCCGATCAACAGTCTGAGCGTCAAGATCGTGGACGAGGAAAACCGCGCACTGGCGCCGCACGTACGCGGCGAAATCTGTCTGGGCGGACCCTGCATCGCCAAGGGCTACTACAAGAACCCGAAGGCGACGGAGGCCGTCATCGACAAAGATGCCCAGGGGACCCGCTGGCTGCACACGGGCGATCTCGGCTGCTTGGACGAGGGAGGCAACCTCTATATCACCGGCCGCAAGAAGTACCTGATTATTCTGCCCGGCGGCAAGAACGTCAACCCCGAGCGGGTCGAGACGGCCCTGTCCGAGGCCCGATTCGTCAAGGAAGTCCTCGTTGTGCCCACCCGCCGCGAAGATGAAAACGGCCTCATGGAGGAATTGGTCCGGGCGATCGTTCAGCCGGCGTGGGAGACCCTGGAGAGCCACACCGGCCGCTCGCAGCGGGAGTTGCTCGCCGAGCCGCAGCTCGTCAAGAACCTTATATGGGAGAGCATCCGGGACTGCCAGCAGCGGAATAAGGAGCTCTCCGGTTTCGAGAAAGTCGGCGCCCATCAACTCGAAATCCTCTCGGGCGAGTTTGTCAAGACCTCGACGGGCAAAATCAAGCGCGAGCACTACATCAACCTGGAGCACCTGGAAGCCAAGCACACGCGGATCGCGGAATATGTCGCCGCGCGGGGCAGTCCAAAACCGGTCCGCGGCGCCACCGGCATCTGAAGCCCTATGGGTCCCATTTGTCCCATGCGTCCTATCGGTCCTAATGATCTTGCAGGCGCCCGGCGGCACGGTATAATCGCCCTGGAATCAACGCCGACAAAAGCACGAGTTCTTGAAAGGAGGACCATTGAATGTCACAATCACGCAAGTCACCTGAAGCCGCCGCAACCAACCTGTCACTGACCCGCCGGGGATTCATGGCCGGGGCGGGGGCCGCCGCCGTGTCGTTCGCTATGATGGAGCCGGCTCTCGTACGCGGCTCGGCCGCTAATGCCAAGATCAACCTCGGCCTGATCGGCTGCGGCGGGCGCGGCACCTGGATCGCCAAGCTCTTCCAGCAGCACGGCGGGTACAATATCGCCGCCGTGGCCGACTACTTCCAGGAACGCGTGGACGACGCCGGCAAGCAGCTCGAAGTCCCGGAGGCCAATCGCTTCACGGGCCTCAACGGCTACCTGAAGCTGCTGGAGAAGGTGGACGCCGTGGCGATCATCAGCCCGCCGTACTTCCATCCCGAGCAGGCGGCCGCCGCCGTCGCGGCCGGCAAGCACGTGTATCTCGCCAAGCCCATCGCCGTCGATGTCCCGGGCTGCCAGAGCATCGGCGACAGCGGCAAAAAGGCCGCCGCGAACAAGCGGTGCTTCCTGGTCGATTTCCAGACCCGGGTGGACCCGTTCTACATGGAGGCCCTGCGGCGGGTGCATGAGGAGAAGGCCCTCGGCATCTTCGCCTTTGGCGAGGCCACGTATCATGCGCCCGACCCGTTTACGAGCAAATACAAGTACTGGCAGAACGACCAGGCCTCGGCTGAGGGCCGGCTCCACGCCTGGGGCCTCGACAAGGTCCTCTCCGGCGACATCATCACCGAGCAGAACATCCACACGCTGGATGTGATGAACTGGATCATGGGCGAGCCGCCGCTGTGGGCGGTCGGCACGGGCGGCCGCAAGTTCCGCCCCGTCGGGACCTGCTACGATACGTTCAGCGTGCTGTTCCAGTACGCCAACAACGTGGGCATCACGTTCAGCTCGCGGCAGTCGGACGGCTTCGGCACTCAGCCGGACGGCATCCGCAACCGCATGTTCGGGACCGAAGGCACCCTGGAGACCGAATACGGCGGCACGGTCATCATTCGCGGCAAGGGCAACCATTTCTATCGCGGCGGCTCGTCGCCGAAGATCTACGAGGACGGCGCCGTCGCTAATATCAAGGCCTTCCACGATAATGTCACGGGCGGCAAGTTCGACAACCTGACCGTCGAGCCGAGCGTGCGCAGCAACCTGATCACGATTCTCGGCCGGACCGCCGCCTACGAGAAACGCATGGTCACCTGGGAGGATCTGCTCAAGAGCAACGAGAAGCTCGACGCCAACCTCAAGGGCGTGAAGGCATAGAGTGATGTGGGAAGTGCGAAGTTTGAAGTGGGAAGTGATGAGTCTCAAGGGTGAGGAAGGGATACTTCCAACCTCAAACTTGAAACTCATTGAGGAGAAGACAAATGATCGATAGAGAACTCAGTCGCCGGCAGATGCTGGCGACAACGGCGTACACAGTTGCGGGTCTGACACTCGCCACTTCGAACCTCTCAGCCGCCCAACAGGAGCAGGCACAGAAGAAGCAAAGAACCCCACCAGGCTTTCGGCTCGGCGTCTGCGACTGGACCATCAACAAGCGGTGCGATCCGGGCGCCTTGGCCCTGGCCAAGAAGATCGGGTTAGACGGGGTTCAGGTCGATTTCGGCGGTGGTCCCGACAAGGACCCGCTCCTGTTCAACGCGGAGTTGCAGAGCCGCTACGCCGAGGAGGTCAAGGCCCAGAGCATGCGGATTGCCTCGCTCGCGATGGGCGCCCTCAACGAGGTCGCCTATAAGAGCGATCCACGCGCCGAGAAGTGGGTGGACCAGGCCATCGACGTGGCCCAGGCGATGCGGCAGCGGATCATTCTGCTGGCCTTCTTCAGCAAGGGCGATCTCAAGAACGACGCCGCCGGCACCGACGCCGTGGTCAGCAAGCTCAAGAACATCGCGTCGAAAGCCGAGAAGGCCCGCGTGACGCTCGCCGTCGAGTCGTGGCTCAGTGCCGAGGAGCACTTGAAGATTCTCGACCGGGTCGGCTCGCCCGCCGTGCAGGTCTACTACGATGTCGCCAATTCGCACAAGATGGGCTACGACATCTACAAAGAGATTCGGACGCTCGGCCAGCAGATCTGCCAGTTCCATGCCAAGGACAACGAGCAGCTCTACGGCAAAGGCGCGATCGATTTCCAGCGCGTCCGCGCGGCGATGGACGAGATCGACTATCGCGGCTGGCTCGTGATGGAAGGTACGAACGTGTCCCTGGGCGTCGAAGAAAGCTGCCGCTACGACGCCGAGTACCTCAAGACTCTATTCCCGCGCAGGGTATAAGACTCCCCTGAACGCTTGTCATCCTGAGCCGAAGGCGAAGGATCTGGCCCTCGAATTTGACGTTTCTCATGTGCGCGGGCCAGATCCTTCGCTCCGCTCAGGATGACAGACCGGGCTTGGGACCAACCGGGACACAGGGAAACGATAACAGGTGGGAGACTGAAGAAAGGAAGGTTCGATGATGAGAACGAGAAGAGGGGTCGTGATTCTTGCTGTTCTGTTCCTGACGTCGATCGCTGCAGCGACGCCGCTCGATGATTACATTGCCAAGCCCGACGCGAGCTACACCTACAGCGTCGTCCAGACGATTGACAATCCGCTGGGCAAAATCTACGTCCTCGACATGAAGTCCCAGACCTGGCGGACCGAGAAGGAAGTCAATCGCACGCTCTGGCAGCACTGGCTGACGATCATCGTCCCGAACGGCGTCACGTCGGATACGGCCCTACTTTTCATCGACGGCGGCAGCAACGGGGGCAAGCCGCCCGCCGGCCCGGACGGCATGCTGACCCAGATTGCCCTGCAGAGCAAGACCGTCGTCGCGGACCTGAAGATGGTGCCCAACCAGCCGCTGGTCTTCGCCGACGATCCGGGCAAGCAGCGCAACGAAGACGAGATCATCGCCTACACCTTCGACAAGTTCCTCAAGACCCAGGACCCGACCTGGCCGCTGCTGCTGCCGATGGCCAAAAGCGCGGTTCGCGCCATGGATACGATCCAGGACCACATCGCCAAAGTCGGCGGCGGCAAGCTCAAGATCAACAGCTTCGTCGTCTCCGGCGGCTCCAAACGCGGCTGGACCACCTGGCTGACCGGCGCCGTCGATAAGCGCGTCAAGGCCATCGCGCCCATCGTCATCGACGTGCTCAACATGGGCCCGCAGATGCAGCACCACTTTGCCGCCTATGGCTTCTACTCCGCGGCCATCGGCGACTACGAGCACATGAAGGTCCTCAACCGCCTGGACACCCAAGGGGGCAGCAACATCCGCAACTTCGTGGACCCCTACGAGTACCGCGACCGGTACACGATGCCCAAGTTCATTATCAACTCGGCGGGCGACCAGTACTTCCTGTGCGACTCCGCCCAGTTCTATTTCAAGGACCTCCCGGCTCCGAAGTACCTGCTCTACAATCCCAATAGCGACCACAGTCTCAATGGGGCGGATGCCGACAAGGCCCTGCTGGCCTGGTACACGGCGATCCTGAACAACCGCCCGCTGCCCGAGTTCTCCTGGGACATCGCCGGCGCAGGCCATACGGTTGTCACCGCCAAGACGAAGCCCACGCAGGTGAATCTGTGGACGGCAACGAACCCGAGCGCCCGGGACTTCCGCTTGGAGACCATCGGCAAGGCCTGGAAAAGCGTGCCCCTGGCCGCCAATGACAAGGGTGCCTACGATACCGGCGTGAAGGCCCCGGAAAAAGGCTGGACGGCCTATTTCGTCGAGTTGCTCTTCGATTCCGGCTCATCCGTGCCGTACCGTTTCAGCACCGAGGTCCGGGTTATCCCCGACACGCTGCCGTTCGCCGACAAACTCAAGGCTGCGACAAAATAGTGACGCGTTTATACGTCGAACGGTTGAGATTGCCACGCTTCGCTCGCAATGACATCCAGGGTACAGTCATGTCATTGCGAGGAGCGCAGCGACGAAGCAATCTCTTCACGTTGTCTCGGGACTTGCGGAAGATGCTGCCAGAATCATAGGTGTGCTGGGTGCCATGCTTACGCTGGCGTAAGCATGTCTTGTCCCTCGGATGGAACATGTCTACGCGAGCGTAGACATGGCACCCAGAACCCGACATATAGTTTCTTCCGGACACCAGCCGCGAAGCGGCACAACGACTCGCAATGACATAGAGTGCAGAGTTATGTCATTGCGAGGAGCGAAGCAACGAAGCAATCTCCTCCCGTGGTCGCGGGACTGGCGAAATGTGGCGATGTGCAGCGTAGGTTTTCAATTCACGCGTTCGGGTTTGCCTGATCGTGTGAACTGAGGATCGATTTATGACGCTTTGGCGGTAGGTCAATCCTCCTGCTCTTCATGGAACCAGACGACGGGCAGATAAAGCCATCTGTCGGTTTTGACACCAGGCTCAAAGGCGAGTTGATCCTCCTCTTCTTTCAGGACTTTAATTCCCCAGTTCCCGCCGTGACGGTTTGTTCGGCGCTCCTCGGTCAGATATCCTTTCAGAGCAGGGACTGGTACATGGCACCTCTCGCCCGTATCCTTCTTGAGGAATTCCACCGCTTCGTAGCGGTCGAGTCTGTCGAGTGAGCCAGGGGAAAGGTCCCACCAGTAAAGGAATCGTTGTCCCTCGTAACGTTTGCTCTCCTTCTCCAGAATCGCGCTGCCGGCATCACGTTCATCCACGTCCGATGTTTCGTCACGGGGCACTGGCGGATGCTCCGCGTGATACTTCGTATGACAATCAGCGTGCATGAGGACACAATTGTCGCGGCTGTAGCCCCTCGTGGTATTTCGCCGGTGCAAATGAATGCCTCGCCTGCTCTCAATGCTCCCGCCGTGGGTGCAGCCGCTGTAGCCACATGACGGACTGTCTGCATCCAGCAACTCCTTCTTGATCTTGGTCTTGGTTTTTCGTTCGTCCACCTGAAGCCGGGCAAAGACAAAGCGATTCACATAGAACAACCTGTCCGGATCGCTGCCCGCACACTCGCTGATCGCTCGGCGAGTCGCCGCAAGGATTTCCTTTGCATCCATATCATTCCTCCCAACATCAAGATCAGCCCATTCCACTTCAGAAGAACAGGCGTAGCCTACTGCCTGTAGGCATAACCGTCAATGACGGCACCCATCGTGCGGATGAGCGATGGGCCAGATCCCTTGTCAGTGAGGAAAAGGTGTGGACATATCCATTGACAGGTATTACCCTGTTGTTCGCCATAGACGCCTTGGTCGAAATGGCTGGGCATAATCGATGGTGCACGAGGTGACAATTGAAAGCTCTACTCTATACCAAGCCCTACACGTTCGAATACACCGACGTCCCGGACCCGGTGGTTAGCGATGACGATGTCCTGGTCCGGGTCAGGGCTTGCGGCATCTGCGGCTCCGACGTCGCGGGCCACACGGGCAAGACCGGCCGGCGGCTGCCGCCTCTGATTATGGGCCATGAAGCGGCCGGTGTCGTCGAGCGCACGGGCGGCAACGTGCAGAGTTTCACTCCCGGAGATCGCATCTGCTTCGATTCGACGGTCTACTGCAACCAATGCCCCGCATGCAAGCAGGGCTTGTTCAATCGTTGCGTCAAGCGGCAGGTGCTCGGCGTCTCGGTGCCGGAGTTCAAGCGGCAGGGGGCCTTTGCTGAGTTTGTCGTGGTGCCCCACTGGATCTGCGCCAAGCTGCCTGCGACCATGTCATTCGTCCAGGCATCGCTGCTGGAGCCGGCCTCGATCGGTACGCACGCCGCCAGTCGCCCGTCGATGGGCAAAAATGACACCGTTGTGGTCATCGGGGCCGGGACCATCGGCCTGTTCATTCTCCAGGCCGCCAAACTCCGTGGGGCCAGGACAACCGTCGCGTGCGATCTCAACGAGTTTCGGCTGGGGCTGGCCCAGCAGGTCGGCGCCGACGTGTGCCTCCATCCCGGTACGGTCAACCTGAAGGAAGAGATTCTCAAGAGGACCGAGGGGCGGGGGGCCGACGTGGCGTTTGAGGCCGTCGGTTTTGCGGAAACGTTCCGGCAGGCCATCTCGATCACCAAGACCGGCGGCACGGTCGTGGCCGTCGGCAATTTGCAGAAAGAGACTGAGTTCAACCTCCAGGAGCTGGTCTCGCGGGAGCTTACTTTCACCGGCTCCTACGCCAGTGCCGGGGAGTTCCGAGCCTGCATCGACCTGATCGCCTCCGGCAAAATGAACGTGGCGCCGCTGGTCAGCGAGGTGCTGCCGCTGCGGGAAGGACCCGCCGCGTTCAAGAGGCTGCTGGACGGGAAAGAGAACCTGCTCAAGATCATCCTGGAGCCGTAGCACGGGCATCTTGCCCGTGTGTATCACGGGCGTCTCGCCCGTGGAGGCAAGGCCAAAGCCTGCCCCGCGAAGGCGGGGGATGGCCTTGCGACTCATGGGCGGGACGCCCATGCTACCTTCGATCATGGAGTTTGTAGGATGGGCTTTAGCCCATGCTGCATGGGCCAATACACGATGGGTCCGCATGGGCTAAAGCCCCATCCTACCCACTGGAAACTCGGCCCTTCGCAAAGGCTGCTGATAGGAGTGTCGATCATGGAGAACCTGTTCGATCTTTCGGGCAAAGTGGCCGTCGTGACGGGGACGAGCCGGGGTCTCGGCCAATACTTCGGCCGGGCGCTGGCCCAGGCCGGGGCGGACTTAGTCATCACCAGCCGGGACAAGTCGCGTCTCGGGGAGTTCAAGGAGGAGATCGAGGGCATGGGCCGCAGGGCCTTGCCCGTCAAGCTCGACGTTCTCAGCGAGAGCGACATCGAGGGCATGGTCCGCACCGCGATCAGCGAATACGGCAAGATCGATATCCTCGTTAACAACGCCGGCCTGAACATCCGGCACCCGGCCGCAGAGTTCACCTGGAAAGAGTGGGACACGGTCCTCGACACGAACCTCAAGGGCGCGTTCTTCGTCGCCCAAGCCGTCGGCAAGGAGATGATGAAGCGGCAGTACGGCCGGATCATCAATATCGGCTCATGCACCTGCGTCTTCGGCATGGAAGGCATCGGCCCCTACTGTGCCAGTCGCGGCGGGATTCTCCAGATGAGCCGCAGCCTGGCGGCCGAGTGGGGCAAACACGGCATCACGGTCAACGTCCTGGCCCCAGGCTGGTTCAAGACCGCCCAGAACAAGGCACTCTACGACAATGCCAAGTGGGTCGAGTACATCGTCGGCCGGATTCCGCTCGGCCGCCCCGGGCAACCCACCGACCTCGACGGCACGGTCGTCTTCTTAGCCTCCGACGCCAGTGCCTACATCACCGGCCAAATCCTCCTCGTAGACGGCGGCTTCACCACCGGCGCGACCAAGGCGATCCTGTAAACGGACCAGGCGAAAGCACAAATTGACGGCTGACAGAAGCTTCCTAACCGCCGATGAACACTGATGGACGCGGATTCCCAACTGAGAACTGGGAACTGATAACCGTCAACTGACGTCCAACCGCAGAGGACCCGGCGCGGCCTCAGGGCGCAACCGAAATCACCATAGCCGAAAAAAAGACGAAAAAAGGGAGAGGCAGCGATTCCTCGCTTCTCGCTCTTTTCTGTACGCAGAGGAAATGAATCAAACGCGGCTCCGGCGAGAGCTGGTAGGGTTTGCCGTGCACACCGACCCTTTGACCGGGGACAAACGCACAGACATCGGGCTGTGGCCACAGAGAGAACAAGACACGGATTTACACGGAGGGACACGGATTTCCTCCAGAAAATGTACCTGACGCTGTCCCCTTCCCCCGCCGGCTCCCGGCCATCCCGTTGAAGTGAGAAAGCAGGCAGGATGGGCTTGGGTCCCCAAGTGACAAGAAAGAGATAGCGGCAGTCCGAACCTGTCGCTTTTCACCCATCCCATGTTGCTTGTCCCGCGCTGCCGTTTAGTTCACGACAATGCCGGACGAAATAGGGTGCGTTCCCAGTATCTCATACCAGCCTGAACGCATTGGCGCTGCGTATGCACTCAATTGCCGGCCATTGCCTTCTGTCTGCCGGCAGGATTATCTGGCGACCAAGAGGAGCTTTGAATTCGGCCAAGCCTCCACTGAAGCCAAGCCGAGCCAGCTCTCGTTCCTTCTTCCTGTTGATTTGCATCTCGTAGTTTTCGGTAAGAACGACAAGCCCCCGGTCGTAAGCCCGGTGATATGTCGGAGACAAACATAGACCGTTCGTCACATCATCGCAGCTCCCCGCAGCTCCCACCGGCACAATATGCGCCGCATCGACCAACTTCAACTGTAGACCTGTGACCGCACATCTTCGGTCATATGCAATGATTACCTTGCGGCGAAAGTCACTGTCCCGCGCGAGACGAGAGACGGTGGCAACAATCCTTTGCCGGTCCTTCGGCAGAGCTGCAATTGCGGAGGCATGAGGTCTCTCGCCGGGTTTGTGAAAGTTCTCGTGTACGTCGGTCTGCAAGAACATGCTCACCGCCGTCGGCGCAAAGAAACCAACCAGCCACGCGAAAGAAGGACATCGCAGCAGAAAGGTCATCGGTGAATTTGTCGCATGAATCGCACTTCTCGACTACAATCCATGGACGTCTGAGAGCAGGAATAGTACACGAAGGCGCACATGGAAAACGCGCTCCACGCCCCTGGCACGTACCGCAGATCTGCTGCGCCCCCATTTGATGCTCCTTTCAGACATGCATAGTCAGCGTCCAGCGCTCACCTTCAAGAATTACAAGGCCCTTTTTCTTGAGTTGTTGCTGCGCCGATCTGACGGCGTGTTTCCATTTCTTGCCATAACTTTTGCCGTCAATGACTCTGTCAATGGTGTCATCGCACAAGTCAGGATGAATCGCCTTGATCCGTGGGTGCAACTGATCGGTCGACAGTGGCCCATAACGCGCGAGCAGGTATACAATTGTCTTGGCAAAAACGGTGTGCATTGGCCCTTCGGCAAGACGCAACCGGAGGAGTTGGTCCTGAGCCGCAGCAAGTTGCTTCTCAAACTCCGAACGGAGAGACCGGGTAACCGAATTGCGTTGTCTCTGGTAGGTTGCACGTACACGATCCGCGATCTCGCAGTAGACTTGCAGACTTTCCTTCGCGACAAGTGCACCGAGCTCTGAATATCTTGATATGTCCTGAGAAATCGATGCGACTACCATTGGGTCCGGAATCTTGACGCCGTATTCATAGTTTCTCTGGAGACCCCCACTCGTCAGATTTGCAGATGTGATGATTGCGCATCTCGCGTCAGAAACATAAACCTTCGCGTGCAGTCTTGGGAGGTGCCTCAAGATGACGTTTGGCACTCCAGACATTAGCGAAGCAAGTGCGTTTGGATCCGTCGCTCCGTCACATATATTCGTAGGCGATAAGTCTGTAACGAACGTGACCGAATCCAGGCATGGGTCACGATTGTCCATAATGAACGCAATGCCGTCGCCGGTCACATACGGAGATGAGATCATCAGATGAGAACGCGTACGCGCAACCAACTCGGCTAAGGCATCCTTCCAGTCTGTGCTCAAAAGCAGACATTGCTCCATAGGACTATGTCCATGCAGCCGGGTCCGAGACTTCGCAGGGTTCCACCAGCATGAGGTCGCAGGAATCGTCCACCGTATGTTGCCTCATGTGTTCCAATGAATCGCAACATACGATTGATCCGTGGCTGGTACGAAACTCCATTAGTTTATGCGCCATTCTCGGACAGTATTCTTTCTGATCAACCAACAGAAGTTGAACATATTACGGACAAGCCCACCCAGGTCCATTCCTTTTCGGCCTTCCAAGGCGTCCCATGCCAAGAAAGCGTAGTCAATCATAGCCGGGTCTAAAAGGCAAGTCAAAGGACAAATGCGCCAACGAACAGCCAACGGAGATGATGCGGGGATAATGGACGCACTTATTTAGGCTAGGCCACAGGCGACTTCGGGGCGGAATTCCGCGGACATCTCTCATCTCCTCTGGGTCCCTCCGCGTCCTCTGCGGTTGGAAAAACCTGGATTCCTGCCGTCGCAGGAATGACACGGACCTTCAGTCCGTGTAACGGGTTGTTTCACAAGGACTTATAGCACCCATACATGGCCAAAAAATGCCGCGACATTCGCGAGATTTCGCTTGACGGCAAATTGGTGGTGCTGTAAGATAACGATACAACAGAATGTGTAATCACAATAGATGCTGGTTAATTTGGAGGGGTCATCATGACCAGTGCAGCGCAAGAGCTTGCCAATCGTTCCAACGCCCAGAAATCCACCGGTCCGCGCACGGCCCAGGGCAAGGCCGCGGTCACGCAGAATGCCGTCCAGCATGGTCTCTTGGCGAAGGAGGTCGTCATCAAGGGGGAAGATCCCGGCGAGTTCGAGTTCTACCGGGACCAGATGCTGGCGGAGTTGGCCCCGGCGGGACAGATGGAGTCTATGCTGGCCCAGCGGATCGTCGGCCTCTCGTGGCGGCTGCGCCGGGCCGAACGACTGCAGACGGCGGCGTTTGACAAGGTGGAGGACCAGAGCAAGCCGCCGGAGCTGGTCCTGTCCCCCGAGCAGGCGTCGCGGCTCCTTGCCGTGCTGGCCGAGACGGGTGTGCAGCCGCCGGTCCCCATGTCCGGGGGTCCGGCGGTCGGCCGGAGGGCGGTGCAGGACTTTGCCCAGGAGAGGATTCTCGATCGGCTGCTGGTGTACGAGCGCCGGATCGAGCACAGTCTGTATCGGACCATCGCCGAGCTGCGCAACCTGCGACGCTTACGCGAGCAGGGGGGAGTTTCCAGTGAGCAACGCCGTGCGGCGGAAGCGGGATTGGCACGTAGCACGGGCATCCCGTTCGCGGGGCTCAGGGCAGGCCTGCCCGTGAGTAGCATGGGCGTCCCGCCCATGACGGTCGAGAACATCTACCTGCCGACGGAGCTTGCCCCCGCGGAGGCGGGGGATGCCCGTGAGACTCATGGGCAAGATGCCCATGCCACGAGGCCACCTGAAGGCGGAACCCCGAACGAATCGTGCGAAACGAACCCAATTGACGTTGGCGCGAATGAGGGTGGGACCCCGAACGGAGGGGAGGCTCAGAAGCAATCGTGCGAAACAAACCCAATTCGGGAGCCCGGCTCAATGCAGAGTAACACTTTCTCGGAGCCGCGGCGGATACGCCGGTTCCCAAATCCTGCCAGTGAAATGACTTATGATTCCTACTTGGGCAGATGGGTTCCCAAGAGCGTTGCCCTGGGCAGCAATGACTCGAACCGCGCCAACTTGGGCCGGCGCGAATGACAGCCAAGTTCGTTGCGGCACAGAGATTAGGAACGATTCTTGTCCCGGCGCAAGCGGTGAAACAAACCCAATTGGCGGCAGGGGCATTCTATTGAATACGAAGGGCGATTCCGGTATACTGATGTCATAGGCATCTGGGCTCCCAAACGCGAGTCATCGCCTTTAGAGTCCCTCTCAGGGCCGGCAGAATGCAAAAAGACGCCCAGGCGACAGAACAGAACGAGGATTCGGCGCATCTGAATAAAGAACGGGCCATCGTCGGCCGAGACCGTCCGATGCCCGCTGCGGATGATGCCGCATTGGCAGGGCGTCTCAGCAAGGGCGAGCGGACGGCAGCCGAGGATCTCGTAAACCGTTACTATGAACGGATTTACCTGTTTATGCGCGCCATGGGCCATAACCGTCAGACCAGTGAGGACCTGACCCAGGAGACGTTCTTGCGGGCCTGGTATCACATCGGCCAGTTGCGTGACGGCAAGGCCCTCAATGGCTGGCTCTTTCGCATCGCCGGCAACGCGTCCAAGCTGCACCATCGGCGGCACAAGGATCGCCCGACGGTCGATCTCGACAGCATTGAGCCCCCGGCGGGCGGCGATGACGGTTCCGAGCGGGCCGGCGAGCGCGAGCAAATGGGCCATCTGCACGAGGCGGTGGCTCGGCTGCCGTGGAAGCTCAAGCAGGCGATTGTGCTGCATTATATGGAGCAGTTGACGATTTCGGAGGCGGCTGGGGCGGCCGGCATCCGCTCGGGAACGTTCAAGAGTCGCCTCAATCGCGGTTTGGAGGCCCTCAGAGGAGAGGTGGCGGACGAATAGGACGCGCCAGCCACCCAGGAGTGCACCGGTCATGGGAAAACGCAAAATTGACGATCTGTTGAAGTCGCTGGCCGAACACGGCATTGAGTGTGCCCGGCCGGAGTTGGAGCAGGAGATCAAGGCTCGAATCCCCAGCCGATTGACTCTTCACCCGATGGATACGGTCAATATCATCGTGGACCTGCGGATCAGCCGGGTGGCGGCGGCCGCAGCGATCCTCCTGGCCACGTTCCTCATTGGCAGTCTCTTCGGTGGCCGGGATGCCATCGGCACGAAGGTGTACGAGGACAGCAAGCTGCTCCTGCGCTACACGCTGGGCGGGGAAGATGCCTGCAAGGCCGAGTTTCTGGGCAATCTGGTCCAGTTCCGCAATGAGCTGGCCGCCCAGGGCCGCGAGGTTGTCTATTATGGCGACCAAGCGAATCTCAAGGACCCGTGCGCGGTCCTCATGCATTGGAAGCTGTCCGACGACAAATACGGGGTAATCCTGGGGGACCTGACCGCCCGGACGGTCAGCGCCAAGACGTTGATCACCCTCCAGGGTCACATGCTGCAAAAACGGACGAAATAAGAGTTCCGGCAGGTCTGCTCCGAAGAAACGCGAGCTTGCGCCGTGCGGCTGCGTCCGCTAAAATATCACAACGTGCACCCACTTCCATGATTCGCGGACCTTGGGCACTGAAGGGAATTGTCATGAGCAGACACAAGAAGGGCTTTACTCTCATCGAGCTATTGGTGGTCATCGCCATTATCGCGTTGCTGATGTCCATCCTGATGCCGGCCTTGAGCCTCGTCAAGAAACAGGCGCAATCCGCGGCCTGCATGTCCCGGCTCAAGAGCTGGGGCCTGCTTTTCAAGTTGTACACCGACGACAACAACGGGTATTTCAACGAAGGGTGGGGTTATGCGGGCCACCCGCAGAACGCAGGGAATCCGGGGGAGTACGGCTTGTGGATGAATGCGCTACGGCCCTACTACCGGGATGAAAAAATGCGGCTTTGCCCGACGGCCACCCGAGAGGTCGAAGCCGCGAACGACTGGGGCACATTCAAGGCGTGGTATGTCGATTTTCCCAACCGTTACCCGACCGGCTCCGAGGGCGCCACGAAGCACTTTGTCGGCAGCTACAGCGGCAATAACTGGACGGACTACATGGCCGCCGACCGCGGGGCCCGGTTGAAGGGCTGGTTCTGGAAGAATACGCAGAATCTGCAGACGACGAATGGAGGCGCGGTCAATGGGAATGAGGTTCCCATTTTTGGCGACAACACCTGGCACGATGCCTGGCCGCAGGCGACCGATGTTCCGGTGCAGTATCCTTTTGACTACGGGTGGGGTGACAAAGGCACGACGGGCGAGATGAACCAATTCTGTATCGACCGCCACAATGGCTGGACGAACCTGGCGTTCCTGGATTGGTCGGTGCGCCACACCGGCCTTAAGGAGCTCTGGACGCTGCGCTGGAATCGCAACTACAACATCCATGGCGCCTGGACCAAAGCGGGGGGCGTGACGCCCGCGGATTGGCCCCAGTGGCTGCGGAAATACAAGGACTATTGAAGTCGCCGTTCTTGCTCAATAGATGATCGCGGTGGCTTCTTCGATTTTTCGGATCACCTCGCCGGCGTCGGCCGGATTGGAGACGTGGCCGTCGAAGCCCTTCTGGAGCAGGGCGGCCGACTCCTGGCTGCTCAACTGGTTGGCCAGAGCGATGATCTTCACCGTCGCAAAATCCTCGTTGGACCGGATGCTCTTGCAGATGCTATGGGCGTCCACCCCGCTGGTCAGCAGGTTGATCAGGACCACGTGGGGCGACAGTTTTTGGATGGCGGTGCCGACTTCGAAGCTGCTGCGCGCGACCTGGACCTCGTAGCTGCCGCGGGCCTTCAAGGCGTCCAGCATCTCATAGGCGGGGTGCTCGGCGGCGTCCACGACCAGGACCCTGATCTTACCCACGGGCAAAGCCTCGGTCGGCATATTGTTGGCTCTCATGAAGCGGAGCAGCTCGCCCAGCGGAATCCGGCGATCCTTGCTGCCCGGGATGCGATACCCCTTGAGGTGGCCGGAATCGAACCATTTGGAGACCGTTCGCGGTGCTACGTTGCATATCTTTGCCACATCACCCGTTGTCAATACACTCTTGCCTTTTGCCATACTTTGATTCCCGTATTTGTGCATTGATTCCGCACCCATCATCGGCTTGAAAGGGGCAAGCATTTAGCGGCGGACGCAGAATTGGCATCGCGGTGCGGCGGGACCGGCTTTCCCAGGCCGATGGGTCTGATAAACACGAGGAAATCACGAAAAACGTTCCCCCGGCGGGCCGCAGCTCATACAATGTCCCGGTAGACATGGACGTACACGTGATCACCTCAAGTTATCAGGAGGACGTAGATGCGGATACCCTTGTCCCGGCCGGATGTCACGGAGAGGGAAATCGAACGCGTGGTGGAAGTGCTTCGCAGTCCGGACCTGTCCCTGGGACCGACCCTGCGCCGGTTCGAGGAGGCGTTCGCCGCATACACGGGCCGCCAGCATGCCGTCGCAGTCAACAGCGGCACCAGCGGCCTGTTCCTAAGTCTGCTGTCGCTGGGGATCGGGCCGGGCGATGAAGTTATCACGACCCCGTTCACGTTCATCGCGTCGGCAACCTCGATCATGATGACCGGCGCCCGGCCGGTCTTTGTCGACATCGATCCTGTGAGCCTGAATATCGATCCGCCGCGAATCGAGGCCGCCGTCACCGGCCGCACGAAGGCGGTCCTTCCGGTCGAGATCTTCGGGAATCCCGCCGGTTTCGATAAGGTCCGCGATGTTGTGGAGCGGCATCGCCTGCCCATTGTCGAGGATAGTTGCGAGGCGCTGGGCTCAGTCCTGCACGGCCGAAAAGCCGGCACTTTCGGTACAATCAGCGTGTTCGGCTTCTATCCCAACAAGCAAATCACGACTGGTGAGGGCGGCATGATCGTGACGGACCGCGACGATCTGGCGGACCTGTGCGTCTCTCTTCGCAACCAGGGCCGGGGCGCAAAAGGGGGGTGGCTCGCCCACGAGCGGCTTGGCTACAACTTCCGGCTCAGCGACATCAACTGCGCCCTGGGACTTGCCCAATTGTCACGGATCGATGAGATCAAGGCCAAACGCCGGCAGGTGGCGGCGTGGTACCGGGAGATGCTCGCGGCCGAGGACCGGCTCATTGTGCCGAACGACGCGTCGGGATGCGAGACAAGCTGGTTCGTCTTCGTGGTACAGCTCGCGGAGCCATACGGCCTCCAGCAGCGGGACCGTATCCTGCAGGAGATGGGCCGCCAAGGCATCCAAGTGAGCAACTACTTTCCCCCGGTGCATTTGCAGCCCTTCATCGCGGTCCAATACGGACACGCGCGAGGCGATTTCCCCGTGGCGGAGTCGATGAGCCGCCGGACGATTGCGCTGCCGTTCTACAACCGCTTGACCCAGGACGAGATCGCCGTCATTTGCGGGGTGCTGCGAGGCGTGCTCGACGCCTGCCGGTAATACGCGAGTCTCCGGTCGCCACGCTGTGGCATGTACCGCATAAAAGGCCAAATGGCAATGCTGGCACGCGTATTTCCGTGGCCCTGTTCTGCCATTTGCATATCCGGTTTTCTGTTGTAGACTTTGAGTAGGGAACCTCGTAGCACGGCGGGAGCGCCGATCCGGAAGTCCTGCAAAGGAAAGGGAGAAATCCTTAATGGGCTGGAGAACGAAGTTCGTCTTTTTGCTGATCGTGTACTGTGCGGGCTTTGCCACCGCCATCTACTGCCTGGCGCCGACGCCGGACGGGAAGTCGCAAACGCCGCTGCAGTTGGCACAAGTGAGTTCGGCCATCAAACCGCAGGAACTCATCAAATCCTTCAATTCAGGGATGCACAAGTGCTTTGGCTTCGGCAAGGAAGCGGCCGTGGAGGCGGCCCAGGCGGCAGCCAAGCTTCTCCAAACGAAGATGGACGGAACCCTCAAGTCGCAACCCGAGAAGAAGTGAGGCTTCGCGTAGCCTTGGGTGAGACGACCTTGCTATCGGATGTCCACCTGAACTCGGATGAGCAACTCGATGGGACCGTCACGGTCTGACTCCCCGCCGTCTTCTTGCGCCCGGAGCACGCCTGTTGTGCGAATCAGCACGACGCCGCCCGGCTCCGTGCTGACGTTTGGAATCTCGAATCCATTATGTCCATCGTGAAAGGAAATAGTGGATCGAACCTCCGCGCCGTCGTCCGAAATCGTGGGCAGCAGGCCCAGTGCGAATCCCCGTCGTCCGTTCTGCGGGTCCGCATCCGTCAGCGCGAGGGCCGCCATCTCGCCCGCCGAGACCGTGACGCGCGGTGTGGAAAGACACCGGAGAGTGACAGAGGCGTCGAGTGATTCAGCTTGCCCCCGAGTGAGCGCCGCGTAGTATACTTCCGGCTTCGTTGATGCCGCGACGAACTCAATTCCTTGGTCCTTCAGAGATTGCCAGACACCTGCTTCGCTTTCATGCACTCTGAAGATGCGAGCGGTGTACGTGATCTCTTTCGGGTTCGTCATCTCCTCGCCGGTTTTGCCCGACGCGGCGGGTAGGGCCGGTGGCTCGGCTCCGGGTTCACCTGGCGCTGGTCCTACGACCGCCTGCCGGAGCCATGCCAGGGTGAAATTGACGGCGTGGCCCGCCTGGCTGAACGCGACGGATCCTGTACCCAGACCGAGCACGCCGACAAAAACGAGGGCAAGTGCCACAACGGCAGCGACTCTTCTTGTTCCATGTGTCATAATGGTTCTCCTGAGATGCCACCGGCCGGAGGCCGGCGGGTCTTCCTTTTTTCGCGTGTGTGCCCCGACGAGGTCACCTAGTGTTCGTTCCCGCCTTTCGGGGTTGGGTTCGATGTTGAGTCTCTTGATAGACTGCTCTATCTGTTCTGCGGACTTCATTTCTCCACCTCGCCATTCAACAGGGACCGCAGTTTGTCGATTCCGTAGCGGTAACGGCTCTGAACTGTATTGATGGACACGCCCTGCACGTTGGCAATCCGGCGAAAGGTCAGGTCGCCCTTGAGGTGCAGGACAACGGCCTCCCTCTGTTCATAGGGCAATACCGCCAGGGCATCGGCAAGCTGCCTCAATTCCTCGTCATGGATCGCTCGACTCAACGGGATCGTTCGCTCGTCGATCTCGGGCGTCACCTGTTCCGAGCGTTCTGCCGGACGCCTGTTGGCCCGAAGCCGGTCGCGAGCGAGATTCGCCACACAGGTTGTCAAATAGCTCCGCAGGCTGCCGGTGAGTCCGAGCCGCTCGGGCGACTGGGCGAAGGCGACGAAGACGTCGTGGACGGCATCCTGGGCGGCATTAACATCATTCAGCAAGCCGGTTGCCACGGTGAGCATGACGCCCTCATACTTCTCATAGATGCGGCACAAAGCCTCTGTGCTGCCGGCCTTGAACCGCAGGATCAACCGCTTGTCTTCCATCGCACTGCGCCGACGCCTGTCACTCACAACGACCGTTCGTCACCTATTACACGATGAGCCAACCGGGATTAGTCTACGTCTCCAAAGGAAAAGCCGCCAGGAAACTCCCCGGCGGCTTGGGGGTGTTCTGCGAAAGGAGGGAGGCTATTCGATCTCGCGGGGCAGGCCGTAGGGACCGGGGACGACGCAGGAGGACTTGCCGTCGATAGTGCGGAACTGGACGATCATTTTGTCCTCGCGTACGGTCCCGGACTGCGTCTTGATGAGGCACGGTACAACCACGAGGGGACCGAGCTTGGATTGGCCTTGCTTGCAGATCGGCCGGATCTCCACCGGCTGGGCGGGCCTCTGCTCCGGCGCCAGCAGGAACGTATTAATCATTTCGTCGGTCCAGTCTGCGACGGTGGGACACAGCCGTCGAATTTCGCCCAGGTTCCCGTCCTGAATGGCTTGGTACAACTGCGTGAGGACTCTGTGACTGGCCTGCTCCAGATCAAGTCCCTCGGCCGAGATGCCGGAGCGTGGATCGGTCAGTGGGGCCAGCTTGCTCTCCGGGATCGTCAGTTCCTTCTCGACCTGGTGGGCGTCCTTCGGCGATTCGACCACGAATACGCTATCCGGCAGGTCGTCGTAGTATGTGATCTGCCAGATACGAAGGGAGGGGTTGCCCCGGCGGTCCTGCTGGTTGTACCAGACCGTCATAGCTATGGGCAGCTTCGTCTCCACGTCGAAGGTGATCGAATACGACTGCGGTCTGAGCATATTGAAGTAGACGCAGAGCAACGTAGCCTGTCTCCGTCCCGTGGCGGGGTCCGTCCCATAGAAGACCTGGCTATTCTTGGCCTTACCAAGCTTTTCGAGCATAGCCGGTCCCAGCCAGTGCACGGCGCCGGCCGTGATGGCGTTTACGTGGCGGATGGTGTTGCTTTCCGGCATGTACGTGTAGGTGCTTTCGCCTTGGACCCACAGGACAATGCCGTTGGTATAGCGGACCACCATGTCCTTCGAGCTGGTCCGGCTCTTGTTGGCCCGCATCCACATCTCGACTCCCGTCTCCACTCCGTCTTTGCCCGGGATCGCGCCGATCAGGTGGACCGCGCCAAACCCGCGCAGCGCCTCGACGGCATCCGTGAGGGCCCAGGCAGGTTTGGTGAAACCGTCGAAGAAGGTGAAGAATAGGGCCGCCGCGACAACGAGGCTGGCGAAAGCCAGCTTGCTGATTCTACTTGTCATGATGATTCTCCATGTCCCGCCGCTCACGGGAGCCGCGGATTGGTTCTTGATTTTCTGCATCGTCACCAGCGCATCGGCGAGGATCTTTCCATCCATGTCGGCCCCATCGGGTGTCGGCAGGCTCGCGAAATACGCGTTCAGCAAACGTTCTGTGTCTCTTGGATCGCTCATAGCATCAGCTCACCATCGAAAGTGGAACGCAGTTTCTCCAAGCCGTACCGGTAGCGGCTCTGGGCGGTGTTGATGGAGATCTCTTTGAGTCTGGCGATTTCGCGGAAAGGTAGCTTGCCCTGCAGGTGCAAAACAAGGACCTCCCGCTGCTCATCGGGCAATTCCACCATCGCGGCATCGAGCTTTGTGGCGAGGTCGCGGCTCGTCGCAGCTTCCTCGGGACTATCACCGTTCGCCGGATGGGCGTTCGCCTCATCCAGGCTCGCGGTGCTCTGCCGCCGTTTCGTGCGATTGATGTCGCGGGCCCGATTCGCGACGCAGATCGACAGATAGCCTTTGAGACTGCCCTGGAGGCGGAAGCGGCCCGTCGTCTCGCGAAGTCCACGAAGACATCGTGCAGAACGTCCTCGACGCCGCTCCTGTCATTGAGCAGGGCCGCGGCTACCTTGAGCAGCCCATCGCGGTACTTCTCATAAACCCGGCACAGCGCCGCCGGGTCCCCGCGATTGAACCGCCAAACGAGTACTCGATCCTCGATCATCGCCCAAAACCACCAAATTCCAACAACCGGCTGTTCACAAGTGGAAACGCCGGTGCCTGCTATCTTAGTCTATTCTTTCTGCTTCGCCACCAGATACCAGAGACCGCCAAGGATAAGGAAATGAAGCTGCTCGCGCCGCGTAACCCACGATCTCCGTGCCGCAGCGGGGCATTTTCTCTGTCCAACGGCTGACCTGTCACACTATGATGTCTGTGAACTGATGCCGGCGGCGCTCGCCGGTACGATCCGATCAATCAGGGAACGGACGATATGGTTTGGCTTTGGGCAGGTTTCATCGCATTTGTCTTGTTGCTGCTGACGTTGGATCTCACCGTCTTCCACCGAAAGG
Organism: Phycisphaerae bacterium; assembly: GCA_026386805.1. Taxonomy (GTDB): domain Bacteria; phylum Planctomycetota; class Phycisphaerae; order Sedimentisphaerales; family Anaerobacaceae; genus PLanc-01. Next base: position 31,744 of record JAPLMX010000104.1, read on the forward strand.
CCCACGTCGATTCCGTGAAAGAGGCCCTCGCCTGGTCCGCCATGTGGATCGCCTTGGGCCTGTCATTTTCTGCCTTCGTGTACTTCGCCTATGAAGGCCAGTGGCTGGGACTTGGGGTTACGCCGGACCCGGTCGATGGGGTGGTCAACAACGGCTGGATGGCCATGCAGAAGTACCTGACCGGCTACGTCGTGGAAGAATCGCTGAGCATGGACAACATCTTCGTGATTGCGATGATGTTTGGCTTCTTCGCCGTGCCGCCGCTCTACCGGCATCGGGTGCTGTTCTGGGGCATTTTGGGCGCGGTAGTCATGCGCGGCGTGATGATTACCGTCGGTGCCCGGCTTGTCGCGGAGTTCCACTGGGTCCTGTACCTCTTCGGCGCCTTCCTGATCGTCACGGCCTTCCGGATGTTGTTCCTGGAGACCGGGCACAAGGACCCGAACCAGAACGCCCTGGTGCGCCTCGCGCGGCGCTGGTTTCCCATCACCGCTCGGTATCACGGGGAGCACTTCATCGTGCGGGCCGGGACACGAGCTTCCCACGAGAGCAAGCAACCGGATGTAGCCGCTCAGCCGGATGAGGTTGTGGACCGGGCCAGGCCGGGGACAGTGTTGCTGACGCCTCTGGCCTTGGCCCTGGTCGTAATCGAGTCCACGGACCTGATCTTTGCGGTAGACTCGATCCCGGCGATCCTGGCCATCACGGCCGATCCCTTCCTGGTGTTCACCAGCAACGTGTGCGCCATTCTTGGCCTGCGGTCGCTGTACTTCGTCTTGGCCGGCATGATCGACAAGTTCCGCTACCTGAAGGTGTCGCTGGCCGTCGTGTTGATGATGGTGGGCGTCAAAATGCTGATCCCCCAATGGCTCAAAGCCGCCGTCGGGGAGCATTTCAACTTCTATTTGCTGGCATTGATCCTCCTGATCCTGGCCACCGGGATCATCGCCTCGCTGATCACCGACCCATACAAAGGGCACCACGTGCGAGAGCAATGAAGCTGCCATATTATGATCTTCACGGGAGATAGAAAGGGGACATCGATATGACAAAGAGGAACCGTGTTTCAAGACGGCACACCCTTCAAGGAATGGGGATAGCAGGAGCCGCCGCATTCCTGGGCGCGGCTCGTAGTGTGCCCGTAAGGGCATCGAAAGAAACGCCTGAAAGCGTCACTACAAACGCGCGGGCGAATCCCGAGATTGCCAAGAGAGTGTTTGAGACGCCTCTGATCGACACGCACGAACACTTGATCGAAGAGAAGGAGCGGCTAACGGCTTCCCACCCGCGGGTCCAGGCAGACGACTGGAGCCTGCTGCTGAGCCACTATCTGAATTCCGACCTGCTCGTGGCCGGGATGCCGAAGGAGGCGTATGACGCCTTCTTCTCGGCCAAGACCGACCCGATTGACAAGTGGCGGCACCTGGAGCCGTACTGGCCGGCCGTCAAGAACACCGGCTACGGCCAAGCCGTTCGAATCGCGATGCGGCAGACTTACGACGTGGAGGACCTGTCCGCCGCCACCGTGAAGAAAGTGCAGGCGGGCTACGAGCAAACGCGCCGGGCCGGCTTCTACCGGCATATTCTCTGCGAGCTGGGAAAGATCGAGTCATGCCAAGTGAACTACCTGGGCCGGCCGTTCGGCGAGTCGGACATGCCCACGCTGCTGATGCAGGATCTCAGCATTGTCGGCATGTTCGCTGGGCCGGACCTCAACGGCTTCGGCAAGCCGACCGGCATCGAGGTCCGCTCACTGGCCGATTGGCACCGGGTCATCGACTGGTGGTTCAACAAGTACGGCAAATACGCCGTGGCGGTCAAATCGCAGAACGCCTATGGCCGGGACATCGACTACGAGCAGGTCCCCGCCGAAAAGGTCGAAGGCGTCTTCAAGAAGCGATTGGCGAACGAGTCGCTGACAGGCGAAGAGCTAAAGGCCCTGGAGGACCACTTGTTCTGGTACGCCGTGCGAAAGGCCACTGACAACAAGCTTCCGGTCAAGCTGCACACAGGTTACTACGCCGGCCAGAACAACATGCTGCTCGACCGGCTCAGCCACAACCCCGGCTCGGCCGCGAACTTGTGCCGCAGGGCCCCCGACACTCGGTTCGTTTTCATGCACATCTGCTATCCGTACTACGAAGAGCTGCTCGCGGTGGCCAAGCAATACGCGAATGCCTACATCGACATGTGCTGGTCCTGGATCATCAACCCCGTGGCGGCCAAGGATTTCCTCAAGAAGTTCCTCGTCACGGCCCCGACCAACAAAATCCTGACCTTCGGCGGCGACTACATCCCGGTGGAGCCGGTCCTCGGTCACGCGACAATCGCTCGCCGGGGAATTACGCTGGCCCTGAGCGAGTTGGTCGAAGAAGGCTGGCTCACCCTGCCCGACGCGAGGGACCTG
>JAPLMX010000180.1 GCA_026386805.1 Phycisphaerae bacterium
GCCAGACCGATGTAGACGCTGGCCGCCATCGTAACGGTCGTGTCCGTGCCCTGCTGGGTCCAGGTCTTGCCGTCCGCCGAATGCTCTTCCTTGAAGACGTTGCCGGTGCGGGTGACCCGGACCCAGTACGGCGCCACCAGTCCGGCGGTTCCGCTGTTGGCGGATGTGCCGTTCGTGGTGTCCCGCCACTGGGCCGACACACCACTGCTCGAGCTCACCGCGATCGCCACGTTCTTGGACCCGGCGTCGAGGCTCTCACGAATCATGATGGCCCCCTTGGCCCAGACGTCGGTGGCGCCGATGCTGTCCACCCGAGCCGTGATCGAGCCATTGCCGTTGAGCTGCTTGTAGGCAAAGCGGAACTGATCCGAGTTGTTCCAGATATCCGTGCCGCTGGCGCTCATGGTGAAGGCATTGTTGCCGTTGTCCACAAAGCCCACGGCCCGGCCGATGAAGTACAGCGACAGGGTGTCGGCCCCGTTGGTCGTCCAGTTCTGGGTCGCGTCGAACGTGCGCGAGGCCTCCGAGTAGTACGGCGCCTTGACGTTGTTGTACTCGAACGGCATGGACTGCTTACCGCCATGAATGACCGTCGTCTCGGCGAACGTCCCGTTGGTGGTCGTGAGGTAGCCGACCAGCGAGCCGCTCTGGCCATCGGTGTAGCCGTCGATCCAGGCGTCATAGAGGCGGTTGTCCGAATCGTTGTAGGTCTCGAAGTTGTCCACGGCGGCGTATTCCTGCGTCGTGAAGCTCCAGACATCGCCCGGATAGGTGACGGTGTTGACCTCACTGACCTGCCAATAGTAGGCCGTGCCGAAGTTGAGAGAGCCCGGGGTAAAGGCGTGATCGGCCACGCTCTTGGCCGAGGCCGTGCCGTTGGCAACGGCGTTCGGGTCGGTGCCGAAGAACACCTGATGCGAGCCGGCCTCGCGGCCCGGCCGCCAATTCAGGCTGGGATCGACCGCGATGCCCGTGGCGGCGGTCGCCGGCTGCGGCGCCCGGGCCTGCACCGGGATGTAGGAGAATCGCACTTCGCTCAGGCCCGTCTGCGGCGCCATACCGCCCCAGTTGCTGTTGATCGTCAGCTTGACGTACTTGGCCATGACGCCGCCCATGTTCACCGTGGTGTTGGCGGCGTAGCCCGCCATGCCGGTCGCCTGGGCGAACTCGGGCACGTCGGCCAGCGCCGTCCACGTCGTGCCGTCGGCAGAGGTCTCGATTGTGACGCTCTTGGCGCCGAAGCCCAGGAAACTCTCGATCAGTTGGTTGGAGTTCCACACCTTCAAATCGAACAGCTTGTAGACCTTGTCGAACTGGTATTGAATCCAGTTCGGCTTGGCGCCGCCGGTCAACCACATCGTAGTCCCCTCGGTGCCGTGCAGGTCCCCGGTGAGGCCGGAGCCGTCGATGGTCTTTTCCGGGCCCATGCTGGCCGCCGCGCTGGAGGCCGTCGCGGTGATCTTCGTGATCGGATAGCCGTAAGGCTCAGCGGTGAAGGACCAGACGCCGCCCTTGTAGATGGTGCCGTCGGCGGACGTGTTGACCTCGTCGATCCGCCAGTAGTAGGTCTGCCCATAGGCGAACACCCCGGCCGGATCGAAGCTCGTGTCGGCCTGGCCTTGGCTGACCAGCAGATCCATGTTCGTCCGGGTGGCGTTGTTCACGTCAGCGGCAACGGCCCCGAAGTACACGTCGTGCGTGGCGGGATACTGACCCGCTATCCAGTTCAACGTCGCGTCGCGCGGCACATCCGTGGCGGCATCCACCGGACTGACGTTCACGGCCAGCGACTTGTTGGACAGGCCCTTCATGATGCTCTGGATCTCGACGACCGTCAGTGCGTTATCGTAGATTTGGACATCGTCCAGCAGGCCGTGCAGGAAGCGCCCCGTGGCTTGTGCATTCTCACCGATGTACAGATTGTAGGCGCTGCTGTCGCCGATCTGTCCCCCATACGTCGCTTGGGCATCCACTTTGCCGTCAATGTAGATTTTCGCGGTGGTTCCATCGTATGTGCCGGCCCAGTGGTGCCACTGGTTGTCCGTGATGACGGTCACGGCATCGAAGTAGTTGGCCCCGGTGACGCCCATATGGGTAGCATTGCCCGTTCCGCCGGACCGCGCGGATCGATACGCGCCATCGCCTTTGGCCAGGAAGGTCTCCCAGGTATTCGAGAACGCCTGGACTTTGAACCAGAACGCCATCGTAATCTGGTTGCGGATGTTGAGCGACGGCTTGTTGCCGCAATTGACGTACGTGCTGCCGTTGAACTGCAGGGCGCCGCCGATCTTGCCCGGCACCCACTGCGGCGGCCCGACAATCGCACCGTCGTTGCCTTGGCCGCTGGAATCCGTGGCGACGTTCCCGCTGGTTTCATCGAATTGCCACCACCCCACCAGCGCGGCAGAGGCTGGCCAGGCCGGCCCCAGCAGCAGGGCACAAAAGACCACAAGAATTGACTTTCTCAACATAATCGTCCTCCTTCAGAATATGGGGTGTGAAGACAGTCTTCGTTGCAGGCCGCGTGGAGAACATTCTCCAACGTGCGGCTGTCGTTGTCGGTTTGTTCCTCCTGAATCACGGAGATCGTCACTCCCAAGGCCCTATAAGAATGCCGATCGCAGGATCCAATATGACATTCTACCGCAGGCGGTCATTCGGAATCAAGCCAAATCTGGAGAGCATTCGCCAAATGCCCATCCTGTCGGCCGTTGTGCCTTCGCACTTTACGATAGCGGCCCATGCTCTTGACGCATTCCGTGATTGCGCGGCGGCGAGCGTCTCATCGTCTACAGCAAAGCGGGGCGTCGTCTTATGGACGGACGCCCCGCTTTCGTTTGATCATGCGCCCCGTGTTGCGGCGCTGTTACCGTCTTGGACTACTGGACCGGGTGACCGTACCCGATGTCGTCGAAGTACAGCATGCCGGCGGGGCCTGCCTTCGGGCTGGCCTTATCGCCGACGCCGAGCGTGATCTTCTGCACGGCCGTCAGGCTGACGCCCGTGAGGTTGCTCAGCGGAATCCGCCATTCGGTCCAGGCCGCCGTGGCGCTGGCCGACGGATTCGGGTTGACCACGGTCTTGGTCTTGCCGGCCTTGTCTTGGACCGTCAGGTACAGTGGTGCCGGACCATTGGTTGGCATGGCCATACCGATGGCCACGGCCTGCCATGAGCCGCTGACCGTGCCTGTCGTGGCGACATTCGAGATCTCCGCCACGGTGGTCAGGGCCGCATCATGGCTGCACAGGGCCAAGCCAATCAGGACCGGATTGGTCATCGTGATCGTCTGGGCCGTGCCCAACGGCGTCCAGGTCTTGCCATCCGGGGAGATGGAACCGGTGAAGCTGTTGCCCTTGCGCTCGACCTTGACCCAGTACGGCGCCGCCACAACCGCACCGGCGTTGTCGTCATTCGTCGAGGCCCCGGCGGCCGTCAAACGCCGCTGGAAGCTGGCGCCGTTGCCGGCGCCCGAGCCGCCCGCCGTGATGGGCATGAAGGCATGGGTCGAGCCGGTATCAATGCTCTGCCGGATCATCACGCCGCCTTTGGCCCAAACGTTGGTGTTGGCGATACTATCCACGCGGGCCACGATCGAGCCGTCGCCATTGAGCGACTTGTAGGCAAAGCGGAACTGGTCGCCGTTGTTCCAGACGTCCGTGCCGCTGCTGCTCATGGTGAAGGTGCCGTTGCCGTTATCCGCAAAGCCCGCGGCCCGACCTTGGAAGTACAGCGACAGGGTATCGGCGCCGTTGGCCGTCCAGTTCTGCGTCGTATCGAACGTACGCGTGGCTTCCGAGTAGAACGGCGTTTTGACGTTGTTGTACTCGAACGGCATGGACTGCTTGCCGCCATGAATGATCATCTGCTCGGCAAACGGGGCAGCCATGTTTCCGACAATCGAGCCGCTCTTGCCATCGGTGTAGCCGTCGATCCAGGTGTCATAGATGCGGTTGTCATCGTCGTTGTAGCTCTCGAAGCTATCCACGACGGCATATTCCTGGGTGGTGAAGCTCCAGACGTCGCCCGGATAGGTGACGGTGTTGACCTCATCGACCTTCCAGTAGTAGGTCGTGCCGAAGTTGAGAGCGCCGGGGGTATAGACGGGATCGGTCACGCTCTTGGCGACAGCGGTTCCACCGGCCACAACAGCTTGATCGGTGCCAAAGAACACCTGATGTGAGCCCGCCTCGCGGCCCGGCCGCCAATTCAAGCTGGCATCTAGCGCGACGCCGGTCGCGGCCGTTGCCGGCTGCGGCGCAAAGGCCTGCACGGGGACGTAAGAGAACCGGACTTCAGCCAGACCGGTGACGCCCATGCCGCCCCAGGTGCTGTTGATCGTCAGCTTGACGTACTTGGCCGAGACGCCGCCGAGACTAACCGTGGTGTTCGCGGCATAGCCGGCCATACCGGGCGCCCGGGCGAACTCGGGCACGTTGGCCAAGGTCGTCCAGGTCGTGCCGTTGGCGGAGTACTCGATCGTGACCTTCCTGGCGCCGAAGCCAATGAAGCTCTCGACCAACCCGTTGGAGTTCCACACCTTCAGGTCAAACAGCTTGTAGACCTTGTCGAACTGATACTGAATCCAGTTGGGCTGCGCTCCCGCGCTGAGCCACATCGTGGTCCCTTCGATGCCGTGCAGGTCGCCCGTGAGGCCGGAGCCGTCGATGGTCTTGTCCGGGCCCATGCTCGGCTGCGCGCTGGAAGCCGTGGCGGTCACGCCCGTGATCGGGTAGCCATAGGGCTCGACGGTGAAGGACCACACATTGCCCTTGAAGAGGGTGTTGTCGGGGGCCGCGTTGACCTCATCGATACGCCAGAAGTAGGTTTGCCCGTACCCGAGCAGGGCGGTCGGCGTGTACGTAGTCGCCGTTTGGCCCTGGCTGGTCAGAAGACCCGCCGGCGTGGCTCGGCTGGCGTTGTTCACGTCCACGAGGGTCTTTCCCAGGTAGACATCGTGCGAGGCGGCGAGTTTCCCGGCGCTCCAACTGAGGGATGCGTTCTGAGGTACATCGACCGCCCCGTCGGCGGGGTTCGGATTGGCCGCCAGTTTCACCGGTCCCGTCATGATGACCTTGATCTCGGCCGCCGTCAGGCCGTTGTTGTAGATCTGGACATCGTCAATCGCGCCAATCCAGTCACAGCCCCAGCCGTCGGAGCCGATGAGGACCGGCGTGGGGCTGCTGGTAATGGGGCCCATGGGGGTCGAATCGGTTTGCTCGCCGTTGAGATAGCATTTCAGCGTCGTGCCGTCGTAAGAGCAGGCGATATGGCACCATTCGTAGCGCGTCAGGTTCTTGTTGACGTAGGCCCAGGCCCGGGGCGACGTGTTGAATGTGAACGCCATGTATGGTTTGGTGCTGCCCCACCCGTAGCGAACCTGATAGCTCCAACTGACACTCGCCGTGCTCAGCGCCTTGGCCATCGGCGCCGTGGTAGTGGCTTTTCCCTCCGGATCATCGGCCTCGGGTCTTATCCAGAGGGCCATGGAGGTCGGACCCACGATGTCCAAGCTGGCGCTGTGGTTGCACGTAATGTAGTCCCCACCGCCGCCGGCGACGCCCAAGCCGTGGAACTCCAGGGCGGCCCCCTGGACGCCGGTGATCCAGGTGGGTTTGTTCACCAGCGTCCCGTCGTTGCCCTTGCCGGAGGAATCGGCGGCCTTGGTGCCGCTGCCCTCATCCAGCTTCCAGTGGCCGACCAGGTCCCCCAGCGCGGCGCCGGCCGTGCCCAGCACCAAAAGGAAACAGAATAGATAGACACGCCTCTTACTCATAGTTTTCCTCCCTTCCCAAACATTTCACGAACTACGCCCCGGCCGAACGCGGAATCTTCGCCGTCGGCGAGATCCTCGGCCGGAAATGGTCCCACGAATCAAGGATGGGGAAGGGGAGGGACTTCGAGATACAAGCCTGCCGTTGCGGTTGTATGCCTGACATGACAACTCCTCTTCCTGTCACACCGGCGGAAAGGGTCCCATGCTGGCGAAGCGGGTTCCGCATATTCAACCAATTTTGTTTGTACCAAATTCCCGGCGTGACTTCAAGAAGAATCTCCATCGGCACACAACCTAACTGTGCGTGATGCTCCCTCGGGCGAATTGCGTTGGTATGACACAACCAGTATGATGACGCCGAGCCTCGACGGGGATCGGGGCGCCGAAGAGTAGTGGCCGCCATTCGGGCGTGCGGGAGGTTTGCGTATGAGACTGCAGATCGCTGTCCTGCTCACGTTGGGTTTGGCTCCGATGACGACGGAAGCGGTGGCAATCAAGCTCCATGCCCTGCCGCCGACGGTCCGCGCGCGGCAGGAGGGGACCGTCGCCGGGGCGGATGTTGTGGAGATATCCGCCGCTCGGGCCGAATTCGAGTCCTTTCAGGTCGTAGTGACCGCGACCGAGGGGAATCTGCGGGGCGTTTCGGCTCAGATGTCGCCTTTGAAGAAAGAGACGGGCGAGAGTATCCCGGCGAAGAACGTCACGTGCTACCGGGAGGTGTACATCCCGATCCGGTACTCGTCGCCCGGGCTGATCGCCGATCCGCTGGTCCCGTTTGTGAACCCGTACACCAACGAGCGGGTGCCGGAACCGCGATGGCGCGACAAAGGAATGGAAGGGGCGCGGTTCGGGGCCGTGGGATTCGACCTCTGGCAGGACCGGCATCAGCCGCTGTGGGTGGATGTGGAGGTCCCGAAAGGCGCCGCCCCGGGACTGTACACTGGCACGCTTGAGGTGCGGGCGCAGAACGCGGAGCGCGCCACGGTCCCGGTGCGCCTGACGGTCTAGGACTTTGCCTTGCCGGACGGCCCCACGCACGAGAACCATTTCGGCAACTTCTCGTATGTGGCCAGGTACTACCAGCTCGATGAGAGCTCCGAGAAGTACCCCGTACTGGAAGATCGATACATCGCCATGATGGCGGCGCACCGGATCAATCCACCGCTGCCGCGCCGGCTGCTGCCGAAGGTCGCGGATGACGGGGCCGCTCTGTTCGACGAGCAGGCGGACCGGCAAATCACGGAATTCGTCGAGCGATACCATGTCACGAATATCGACGTCCCGCGAGCGCCCTTCCGGGATGTCCTGACCGCCGGCCGAAGCAAGGCGATCTGCTACTACCAGTCGTGGTACGCCTATCTGACGAAGAAGGGCTGGGCCGAGCGGGCGTACCTGTATATGCTCGACGAGCCGAATACGAAGGAGGCCTACGAGGAGGTGCGGCAGTTGGGGGCGCTCGTCCATGAAGGCGCACCGGACCTTCGCCGGCTGGTGGTGGAGCAGCCCTACACGCAGAATCCTGATTGGGGGTCGCTTGACGAAGCAGTGGACATCTGGTGTCCGCTGTTTGCGTTCCTTGAGGAGTCCAGCATCAAACGTGTACAACAAACGGGCGACGCTGTGTGGAGCTACACAGCACTGTGTCAAAAGGCGCCCTCGTACCATCCTGATTATGCGAAGATCAAGAACGACAACCCGCCGTACTGGCAGATTGACTTTCCCGTTCTGAGCTACCGGATTGCCCCGTGGCTGAATCGGCGCTACGGCGTGACGGGACTGCTATACTGGACCACCGTTTGTTGGAACAGCCCGACGCGCAATCCCTGGGACAATCCGGGCTTCCGGGTGAACTACAATGGCGAAGGCGCCCTGTTCTATCCAGGCGAGGACGCCGGGATCGACGGTCCGATCGCCACGATTCGCCTGAAGAATCTGCGCGACGGCATGGAGGACTACGGGTACTTCACGCTGCTGGAGAAGGCCAAGGGGAAAGAAGCTGTCGATGAGATTGCCCGTGCCGCCGTGCCGACCTGGGGGACGTGGGACCAGGACCCCAGCCCTTTCAAGGTGGCCTTCGGCCATAAAACTGGTAGAGACGGCACATCCTATTTCCCGCATGCAGAATCGATTCAACAACGTGTACTTGTTAGCCGCAAGTCCAGTGTATGAAGTTTGATAACGTCACAAGGGG
>JAPLMX010000012.1 GCA_026386805.1 Phycisphaerae bacterium
CCTCCTTTACACGTATAAGGCGATTCTCGCCGGGCGAATGTGGATGCAAATCTTGAAAAAAAGTCCACAGACCGGAGGCCGTAGGCCGGAGCAGTTGCCACAAATCCTTGCTTTACCAGAGCTTAGAAGAAATCACGGTCCGCAGATTTCGCAGATTCTTCTCTTTCAATCTGGGCAATCTGTTTAATCTGCGGATAATCTCCGAGGCATTTTTCGCGTGGTTAGCGTATTTCGCGGTTGAAAGGCGGTTGTCGGTAGTCCGTAGCCGGTAGTCGGTCGGAAGCAGGGATCAGGGGTCGGGGGCCAGCAACCGGCTGTAAATCTCTGTCCAACAAGGCTTTATCCATCCGCAGATTACACAGATTTCACAGATTCAGAGCCAGAAAATCTGCGTAAATCGGCGCAATCTGTGGATAGAAAGCAGTCGTCGTTCATTGACAATCGGTTTTCTGATCTCCGCGTCCTCGACGCCCTCTGCGGTTGGAATGATCGGAGTCTCACACGAAGCCACAAAGCCACAGAGTTCAAACCCTGTTTCGGTTGCGTTTCCCTTTGTGCCTCCGTGCCTTTGTGTGAGCACCCGAAGAATCCCGGTTCTTGCCCTGCGTGGCTCGCTTTCGCCTTGGCGACCCCGTTCGGCTGTCGCTCAGGGCAGGCTTTTGCGGCTTAGCGCGAGACGGTTCTGATCCGCATGGGCCCAAGCTTATCCTACATGTCTCCTCCGTGTCCTTTTCGCGTATCTGGCGTGGTTCGCGGTTGCAGACGGTTTTCACCTCTTTCGGCGAGCGGGGACGCTCGCCCTGCTCCTGCCTCCGTCCTCTATTTCTTGCGCCCTTGGCGTCTTGGCGAGAGTACGTTTTGGTTGCGGCCGGACTTCGGCCCGTCGAGAGCCTCGGTTCGACTGAGCTCACCGAAGTCCGGGTCGAACGACGAGCTCAGTCGAGTCGAGGCCACGCTGGGCCCTCGGCGGCAAACCTGGACCCCACAGCCGGGGGCGGCTGTGCTACATTTTTTCGCCGGCTTTCTTTGTTTGAAGGAACGGTGGGCACAGCCCACCCTACGGGCTCGCGCGGCGGCCATGTCCCCGTCCGTCCGAATGATTCCTCCGTCTTCTCCGTGCTCTCAGTGCCCTCCGTGGTGAACGAACCGGTCGGAAGCCGCATGGGCTAAAGCCCATCCTACGCGGCTTTTCCAGCGAGAGAGAAGTTGTAACTCCGAGGAGGCCCTGCTTATTTCGGCCTTGAATTGAATATCCGTTGCCAGATATCCGACACACGGGGTGAGGCTTGCCTCGGCTTAGGGGCATGACCACTCTGCGTTGGGCATTAGGGGGATAAGACATGAACAGGCTCTGTATTTTTCTTGGCATGACCGTCCTTGGGTGGATTGGATGGTGGATAGGAGACCAGGTTGGATTGATGACCGGTTTCGTGCTTAGCAGTATCGGCAGCGTGGCTGGAGTCTATGTGGGTTGGCGCATCAACCGCGATTACCTAAGCTGATAGGAAGCCGCATGGGCTAAAGCCCATCCTAACGCGGCCCTTCACGCGAGAGAGAAGTTGAATGTCCCTTTTCCTGGAGGCGAAGGGGGTTTTCGTGGTTGAATTGTCCGGGCGTTGGGATATTTACCCGTAGGACGTTTTGTGGTACTATATACCGTCACCGGGGTGATTGTGTGGCAGCGATTCGGGAGGAGAGCACGTCACCGGCGTCAAGGCAGTGGTTTGGGATATCTGTCTGAAGAAGGTGTGATGATGAGCCGAACGATCAAGTGCTTGATGGGGGTCATGGTGGTGCTGCTGGCCGGCGCAAATGCCCAGGCAGAACTGAAGCTGGTGGTGAATTTCGAAGGGATGACGGGCGTTCCGGATGGCCAGGCGTGCAACGGGGTCCTGGGAGGCACCCTGGACACCGAGAGCGAGAACACCGGGAATGCCGCCCTCGGAACGATCAACGGGAGCACCGCCATGAACGTCATTGGCCACAGTTCCGGGACGTTGGCGCGCGCTATCGGGTTCAACGGCATTACCAACCCGATTGACACGGGCGAGACCGGAATCGGGTTCTTCCGGTTCATGATGGCTGCCGGCGGCACCGTCCGGACCCACGTGGGTCTGATTGCCGATGCGACGACGAATCCCATCACCAGCGCGAACACGGGGGACCCGAAGACGGTTCCGGCGGGATTTCGGCTGGTGGACAATGGGAACGGATTCGACCTCCTGACCACGGACGGCGCCACCGTCCTCAAGACCGGTCTGGCACGCAGCCAATGGTACAACGTGTGGATCGTGGCCGATCATGCGGCCGAGACGTTCGATCTGTACGTCAGCAAAGCCACGGGACCGGCGGGCGCGGCGACCTTGCCAACGTCGGCGGACCTCGTCAAGAGCGTCATTCCTTTCGGGACGCCGGGAGCCGGTCCTCTGAATGGCATGATCTTCGCCAATCCGGTCAGTCCAACCGGGTCCGGGCAGGCGACCAGAATCTGGGTCGATGAAATCTGGTGGGATGGGGACCAGGGATTGTCGAAACCGGTCAACGCGGCCAGTCCGAGTCCCGCCGACCGAGAGCAGGACGTGTCGAGGGACGTGGTCCTGGGCTGGAAGCCGGGACCGTCTGCGAGCGCACACGATGTGTACTTCGGGACCTCGTTGGACGATGTCAGCAATGCCGACCGGACCAAGCCGCTGGGCGTTTTGGCCAGCCAAGGCCAGGAGGCGACCACGTTCGATCCGACCGGCCCGCTCGAGCTCGGCCGGACCTACTACTGGCGTGTCGATGAAGTCAATTCGGCTCCGAGTCTTACCGTGTTCCAAGGCGCCGTGTGGTCCTTCACCGTCGAGCCGGTGTCCTACCCGATCGCGAAGGTCACGGCCACGGCATCGAGCTCCAACGAGGGCATGGGACCGGAGAAGACCGTCGGCGGCTTGGGCCTGAACGCCAGCGATCAGCACTCGACGGAGCCGACGCAGATGTGGCTCAGCGCCAACGGCGCGGCGCAACCGGCTTGGATTCAATATGAGTTCGACGGAGTCTACAAGATCGATCGAATGCTGGTCTGGAACTCGAACCAGGTGCTGGAGCCGGTTCTCGGCTTCGGGGCCAAGAACGTGACGGTGGAGTATTCGACCGATGCGGCCACTTGGACGAAGCTGGGCGATTTCGAGTTTGCCCGGGCCTCGGGTGCGGCGACCTACACGGCCGGCATCACCGTGGATTTCCACGGCGCCGTGGCGAAGTACGTCCGGCTGACGATCCACAGCAATTGGAGTGGTATGCTGGCGCAGTACGGCCTGAGCGGGGTGCGGTTCCTCTACCTTCCGGTCCTGCCGAGGATGCCGATCCCGGCGGTCGCACGGACGGGCGTGGCGGTTGACGCCGTTTTGAGCTGGCGGTCCGGGCGGGAGGCGGCCTCGCATCAGATCTGTTTCGGGACCGATCGGCAGGCGGTGATCGACGGCACGGCCCCGGTCAAGACGGTCGGCGGCAGCAGCTTCGATCCCGGCGCGCTGGACCTCGGGACGACCTACTACTGGAAAGTCACCGAAGTCAACAACGCCGAGACGCCCACCTTCTGGCAGGGCGATCTCTGGAGCTTCACCACGAGGGAGTACCTCGTCGTGGACGACTTCGAGAGCTATGATGACGACGCCAACCGCATCTACGATACCTGGATCGACGGCCTGAGCGACGGCAGCAGCGGCTCGACCGTCGGCTATTGGGCCGCCCCGTTCGCCGAGCGTACGGTTATCCACGGCGGCAAGCAGTCGATGCCGTTCGAGTACAACAACGTCAACGCGCCCTTCTACAGCGAAGCCAACCGGGAGTTCTCGTCCACGCAAGACTGGAGTGTCAACGGGGCCGACAGTCTGAGCCTGTGGGTCCGAGGTTTTCCGGCGGCCTACGCGGAGAACGCCGGCGTGGTGACGATGAGCGGCGCCGGCCACGATATCTGGGACAACGCCGATGACTTCCGCTTTGCCTCCAAGTCGCTCACCGGCAACGGCTCGATCATGGTCAAAGTCGAGAGCCTCACGAACACCAACGCCTGGGCTAAGGCGGGCGTCATGATCCGCCAGAGCCTCGACGCCGACTCCAAGTTCGCCTATGCGGTTGTGTCCTATAGCTCGGGCGTGTCCTTCGGCTGGCGTCAACAGACCGCCGGCACCTGCGGCAGCGTCAACCAGGCGGGTGTCGCGGCGCCGCAGTGGGTCAAGCTGACGCGCACGGGCGATGCCTTCACGGCTCAGTATTCCGCTGACGGCAAGACCTGGTTGGATGTCAAGAACACCGACGGCACGGTGGTCACAACGACCGTGGCCATGACCGGTTCGGTCGATATCGGTCTGTGCGTCACCAGCCACAATGCGGCGGCGACCACGGTGGCGCAGATGTCCGGGGCGGCGACCACGGGCAATGTTGCCGGCCAGTGGCAGGTGACGGCGATCGGGGACGATCCCGAGACGGCCAACAGCCTCGCCGACCTGTACGTGACGGTTCGGGACAGCGCCGGTAAGACGGCGACGGCGACCAATCCGACGGCGGTGACGGCCGCGGAGTGGACGCAGTGGAAGATCCCGCTGAGCAGCTTCGCCGGCGTGAATATGGGCAAGGTCAAAAGGCTGTACATCGGCGCGGGCAACCGGGCCAATCCGACCAAGGGCGGCGCCGGCAGGCTCTACATCGACGACATCGGCTTCGGCCGGGCCGTTTCACAATGACAAGGACATTCTGCTGGGCGCGCGGGACGGGAATGCCGAAGGAGGGAATCGAACCCTCACCCCCTTGCGGGGACAGGATTTTGAATCCTGCGCGTCTGCCAGTTCCGCCACTTCGGCGCTGGGGGGGATTATGGATGATTCGACCGTGAATGTCAACTGCCAATTCCCGAAGCGGCTCAGACGGGCTCTCTGGTGGCCGACGGTCGTGTGCTCCTGTTGCCGGGGAATGCGGCGACGGCCGGGGTGTTCTACTCGTCCGATGGGGATATCCTGGCGATGATTCCTTCGTCCGGGCTCAACTCGACGTACTCCTTGATCTTGCCGCCGACTCTGGCGGGGTCCGTCCCCAGGATGATCTCGCCGGTCACATCCATATGCCGGGGGACCGCCAGCCGGGCCCGGGTGCCGCCGAGGTTCACGGCGATCAGCAGCGTCGTCTCCCCGTGCTCGCGGACGAAGGCGAACACGTTCTTCTTCTGCCCGGCCGGCAGGTAGCCGCCGATCTGCAACGCCGGCTCCTGGCGCCGAAGCTCCAGCAGCCGCCGATAAAACGCCAGCAGCGACCTGTCGTCCTGCTTCTGCTTCTCCACGTTCGTCTGCTCGTAATCCTCGGCGATCGGTAGCCACGGCTCGCCCGTCGAGAATCCCGCGTTCGGCTCGGCGCTCCACTGCATCGGTGTCCGCTCCGGGTCGCGTCCGAGCCGGCTCTTCGGAAACGCCTTGGCCACCGGATCACGTGTCTCCGCCGCCGGCACGTTCACGTCCTCCATGCCGATCTCGTCGCCGTAATACATCGTCGGCGTCCCGCGCAGCGTCAGCAGCAGCAGTGCCGCGATCTTCGCCTGCTCCGGCTCGATCCGGCTCGCCACCCGCGGCTTATCGTGATTGCCCAGCACCCACGTTGGCCACGCAAACGCCGGCAGCGACGCCTCATACTCATTGATCCCCGCAAAGACATCCATCGCCTGCCACGGCAGCACGATCAACTGGAAATTGTGCGGCAGGTGAATCCCGGTATTGCCGTCCCGCCCGTAGTAGCGGACCAGCTCCTCCACCGGCAGGTACATCTCCCCGATCAGCACCCGCTCGGGGAACTCCTGCGTCACGCGCCGCATCAGGGCCACGATCTCCTGCAGCGCCGGCTGGCCGCCCGAGTACGTCGGCATGAGCCGGCGGTAGGGGGACATCTCCCCCTCCACGTAGTCCGGATCGGGCGGATTATCGCGGAACTGCTCGTCCTTGGCCACGTGCCACAAGGCATCCACGCGGAACCCGTCCACGCCCTTGTCCAGCCAGAACCGCATCACGTCGAGCATCGCCTCCTGCACCTCGGGATTTCGCCAGTTCAGGTCCGGCTGCTCCTTCAGGAAGCTGTGGCAGTAATACTGCCTCGTATTCTCATCCCACTCCCACACCCGCCCGCCGAAGACGCTCAGCCAGTTGTTCGGCGGCCCGCCGTCCCGGTTCTGGTCCTTCCAGAGGTACCAATTCCGCTTGGGATTGTCCCGCGACGACCGCGATTCGACAAACCACGGATGCTGGTCCGACGTGTGATTGGGCACGTAATCGAGCAGCAGCTTGATCCCGCGCTCGTGGCAGGCCGCCAGCAGCCGGTCGAAGTCCTCCATCGTCCCGAACAGGGGATGGATCGCCTTATAGTCGCTGACGTCGTATCCATAGTCCGCCAGCGGCGAAGGATAGATCGGCGAGATCCACACGGCATCGACGCCCAGCCACTTCAAATAGTCGAGCTTGCCGAGAATGCCGGGCAGATCCCCATACCCATCGCCATTGCTATCCGCAAACGACAGCGGGTAAATCTGGTAAATGACCCCAGTCTGCCACCACAGGTGCTTCTCCGCAGGGTGCTTATCCACCATTACGCTGCAACTCCTTCATCGGAAAACCGGCCGCAGGGGGGCCACCAACCAGCCACCCCGGCCGGAGCCATCCAACCCAATTGACACATCCGCACGGCCCATCCCAAGGCCGCCCCGGACAACCGGCCTATTATAGCGATCCGGCGGGTTTTGCGATACCGGATAAGCCGATGGAATTGCGACGGGGCGCAGGTGCACGACGAGAAATGGTTGTTGAGTTGGGTGGCACGGCCAAACTTGTTTGACCGTGTTTGTATGGAAGTCTTCTTTTCTTTGACCTGCCAAGAACAACTCTGCGCGAGGTGGTAGGGTGGACTCCGTCCACCGTCTTCTTTGACCCCGGAAGTGCCCGTGTGCCGGACTCTGGCTTTGTACTGGTATTTGGGGATATCATACCCAATTCAAGACCGAAATAAGTAAGGCGTCCTCGGAACTGAGGGCTTGGTCCGTCTGGCCAGTTGCGCCGTGCTTGTGGTCAAGTAACACCCCAGAATGTGAAATGTGTAGGTGCGACCCCGGTTTCCCCCCTGCGTGGGGAAAATACCAGGCGGTCGACGCAGGCCTTGATTTCGGCCGGTTCACCCCCACGTGCGTGGGGAAAATTCAGCATTGTAAATCCCCGTCAGGAATGACTGCGGTTCACCCCCACGTGCGTGGGGAAAATGTCGTTGGAGCAAAAGCTGCACTTAGTGTTGTCGGTTCACCCCCACGTGCGTGGGGAAAATTCCCGCCCCTGCTCGTATGCCTTGAACTCGATCGGTTCACCCCCACGTGCGTGGGGAAAATGTTCTGCTTCTCAATGCCACGGGCGATAGTATCGGTTCACCCCCACGTGCGTGGGGAAAATGGCGGCTTCGAGTCGTGCCTGTGCGAGTTTGACGGTTCACCCCCACGTGCGTGGGGAAAATGTCTTAGGCATAAAGCATCACCACATCATCATCGGTTCACCCCCACGTGCGTGGGGAAAATGCTGGACTCAAGGGCTTTTCTGCGCTGGAATCGGGGTTTTGGGCAGGAAAAGCCCTTCGAAGTCCTCAATGGTCTTGCTGGTTCGGCCGGCCGTGCGGATGGAGAAGCCCTGTTCGGTTGCATCCTGATAGATGAGCAAGGCGGCCCCGCCCTTCTTGGCCGAGGCAATCTTCTCCCAGAGCAGGTCGCGGACCCGAGCCGAGACCCGGCCGACGAACACCCCCGTCTTGGGCTGAATCAGCCACCGCGTCAGCTCACCCCGTAGCGAGGGCGTCACTCGTTCCAGAACCATTACGATCATTGGAGTTGTCCTTTGCCGGTTTGGCGTTCAGGAAAGCCTGCATTTTCAGCACCTGCCCAATCGGCGTGCTGTCCGAGAGGGACGAGGGCTGCCAGAGCCCCGCCGGGCGTGCCGCATCGGCGGCGAATTCGTCCTCCGCCGGCTCTTCTACGGGAACATCGAGCACTTTGACGATGTCCGGGAGGATCTGCTCCATCAGGCGCGTCTCGCGAAAGCGGTCCCGGCAGGCAATGCGGACCCGGTGCTCCAGGTCGGCGGGATTCTCCGCCGCGACGGCAAACGCGGCGGGGATCGTATAGGCCACTTTGTACAGGTCGGCAATATCGTAGACGAACGAAAGCTGCTTGCCGCAGTGGACGAATCCCAGGGCCGGCGAGTAGCCGCCGGACAGGATCGCGGCGTGGACCAGGCCATACAGACAGGCATTGGCGGCGGAGAGCGCCCGGTTGACGGGACTGGCCGAATTCCAGGCCGCCCGCTCGTAGGAGCGGCCTTCCCAGGGGACGTTGAACCGCTGCGACGCCTCGGCATACGCCTGGCGCACACGGACTCCTTCCTTGCCGCGCAGTTGCTGCAAGGTGATGTCGTCGTCGATCTTGTCCTCGAAGCGCATGCAGTACATGCGGATCACGACCTGCAAGCGGGTCAACTCGTTGCTGACCAAGGCCGCCTGACGGAGGAGATTGCGGCTGTGCCGGGCGCCGCCCAGACCTTGGGCATAGAATCGCACCCCATGCTCGCCGCACCAGAGAACCTGGCAATTGTTGTCGGCCAGGGTGTGGATCGCCGCATGGGTAATGGTTGTGCCCGGCCCGAGCAGGAGCACGGCCAGCGAGGCCGCCGGAACCGCGATACTGCCATCGGCACGATGCACGGCGATGGCCTTCTCGTGGCGGTCCACCACCGCATGTTCCACGTACAAATAGCTGAGCTTGTCCGCAAACCTGGGCAGTTCTTGGAGATTCTGCATGGGTCCCTCCACTATGAAGTTGTCAAAGAGCTATATCGGCGTCTTTCAAGCCGAGCTTAAGTCACACCCGGACCGGGGCGATGGAAAGCAATCCAAAGCCGAAAGCCTTGGCCGGTCCGATGCCGGATTCAAGCAGCTTCTTCAGCACGCTCACATCACCGACCTGGAACGTGCCCTCAAACAACACGGACCACCACTGCATGCCTTGCCTTGGTTGCGGTTCGTGCTTTGTACGCCATCCGTAAGCCCAGCCGGGAACGAACTTCGCCATAGAGACTGGAGACTCGGCCGCGCCTGTAAGTTTGCTTGCCAACCAGTTGGCGTGATCCGCCAGCGTCGGGTTAATACGCTTACGTCTGCCGTTTGGCGATCCGTCCTGCACCTTCCGCGTAGGATTGGCGCGCAGGCGGAAACGCACGGGATCGCCGGAAGCAATTCGATGACTCTCATTCGGGCTGGTGAGCACGAGCGTATTCCCGTCAAGGTCGATGTTGACTGTTCTGGTCTGCGTCGGCGCGGCCAGCAGGAAGGAAGCATTGCCGATCGGACGGCAGCGGTCATCGACAGCATCTTCGTTCAACCCGAAGGCATTGTCCCAATCCGGCCTGCTCGCCGACTGCACGATGATGACCGGGCGGCGCTGACCATGATCGGATCGCTTGGCCTTACCGTTGATGAGATCACAAACAGGATAATCGATGCGGAACAGGAACCCGGCCTCATCGCTCCGGGCATGGTGTGCGTCCGCGGTATCCGGCTCGCCGGGCAGGTCGCGCAGATCGTTCAAACCCGTGGCGCAGAAAGGCGCGCAATACGCTTCGATGCGTTCCATTTGCGATGTCGGAACCTTCGACGGAAAGGCCATGCACAAACGTTGGTGAACGCGATAGAGATTGCGCAGCCAGCGGCGTGTGATGTTCCAGTCCGGCCGGTCGGGGTTGTCACCGACGTTGACGAGAAGGTGGGAGTGATACATGATTCAGTTGTCCTCCTCTTCCAGCATTTCGCGGCGCACCCTCTGCGGTGCGTCGCGCAGGGCGCGGCGGCGGGTCTCCTCGCTGCGGAAACGCACGATCTCGCCACGGGTACGGAGAATGTCATCGCGCCAGCGCACGTCGCACGGGTCAATCCGGTCCAGCCCCATGCCCAGGCCGTACTCGATCATCGTCACCGCGTCGTGACACAGTCGACAGAGGGAGCGCAAATCCTCCTGTGCTTCATTGCCTCCCGCGCGACGATAGGTCACGTGCTGAATAGTTGTGGCGGGAGATTTGCAGAAGACGCACAGGCCACGATCTCGACGAAGGCGACGGGGCCGCGCACCAAATGGTTCGCGAGTGACTTCGCCGGTTCGCTCGTCAACAACCTCCACGAGTTCCTCACTGGTCCATTGGGGATTGGTATAGTTCGCGCGAGGTCTTGGTGGCGGCGGCGTATGCTGCTGGAGCGCATCGCCAACCCTTACCGTGACCTGATCGCGCCTCACCAATCGCGGATGATGCACGGGCGGGTCGAACGAAAATGGAACATCGTACCAGACCTCAGCATCGGGCGGAGCAACCGGCTCGGCACCCGTCCGTCGCCACTCCCAGATGTAATCCAGGGCTATCTTCCATTTCTCGCGCGGTTGGCCGTTCCGCCGCACTCGGTCGTCCTCACGGAGATTCTCTTCGTGTCGGGGTCGCCACGGGAGGGAGAGTGAACTCAGCGCCGTTTCAAGACTCGCGTGTTCTTCAATCATGGGCTCCAAGGAGCCATCATCACGCCTCCGCGTGACAAGAACTGGTATACTCGGGGGACACGACTTGCGGCCGAGATACAACTGCCACTTCGGTGATCGCAACGCCTCTGCGACCGTCCCGATCAGTATTGCATCGCCCTGCAAAGCAACCAGAAAACTGGCATCGGCCAGGTATTCCAATCGTTTGATGACCGTGCCCTTCGCACCCGTCTTAGGAGGGCCGCCCGCCGCGGTCGTCATCCCAATTCTTGCGCCGACAGTGTGATAGTCCCACCATCGCGTGCCCGGTCGGTCCATGCGTACACCCATCGTTAGTGTGTTCAGAAGGTCCAGCAAGGCTCGGCGCGGTTCGCGTTGACTCTTCTCGTCGTGCTTGATCAGACGTTGTGCCAGATCATGCAGGTTCTGGTCGGGGATGGGGTCTTCGGCCACTTTTCGGCGCGACCAGCCCATGGCGCAACAGACCAGGCCCAGCAGGCCCGATTTCGTCGGCGCCTCCATACTCCGGCGAATCACGAATTTCGACGTGTCGCCCCACGCCTGGAGCGGGGCTTCCAGACGCAGGAAGATCGTGTTACTTCCGGGGACGCACATGATTAGCCCTCCACCGTTGCTGGCGCAGCCTCTTTTGCTCGTTTCCTGCCCGCATCCATCACATGAGACCACTTGAACCCGAGACCGAGTTCCTCGATCACCGCTTCGACAAGACCCTCTTTGTTGTCTCCATCGATACGAGCGCAGGAACGATGCTCTCGCGGTTTAGCCCCACTGGATGGTTTTTCATCCCACTCTTTGAAGGGCTTTGGGGGTAGTTCCTTTCCCTCTTTATCGCGCTTCTTTCGTCCGTCGTCTTCACGCTCCCAGCCTTGGAGCGGGAAGCGATACATGGGCATCGCGTGCCAGAGGAGAGTCGAGTCGATGCCGTACGCCTTGCGAAGATTGAAGACATGATCGCCGAAGCGGGCGATGCTGCGGCCTTCAAGACTCACATAGTCCGGACCATCGTCGTCCCACTTGCCGATGCGCTCGACCGGATCGGCGAAGGCGTTGGCGTAGCTGGTGGGCGTCTTGCCATCCTTTTTGATCTCGATCAGAATACCGCACGGCTCGCAATTGGAGGCGAAACTGTTCTGCTTGCCGCTCGGCGTCGTCTTTGCGGCTGCGAGGATGAAATG
Organism: Phycisphaerae bacterium; assembly: GCA_026386805.1. GTDB lineage: Bacteria > Planctomycetota > Phycisphaerae > Sedimentisphaerales > Anaerobacaceae > PLanc-01. The sequence continues at coordinate 11,761 of JAPLMX010000012.1, forward strand.
CCCCAGCGTCGCGGCCGCTAGCCTTGTCGCGGGCGTCTGAACTTCCTTGATCCATTTCTCGTGGGCCTGCCTGTCCTTCTCCTTGTCTGGCTCCGGTCCGGCGAGGTTCTTCACTAATTGATCCCAGTCAAGAGAGAAGTACTTGTAGAAGCAAGCAGCGTTGTACATCGCCTCATCGGGATGGGCAGCGCCTTGGGTATATGGGAGATCCTCTGCTGCCGTGAAGTAATCCACCTCATTTACAACTGCATGTGTCGAAATGGCATGTGCCGCCTGAAGTGCAGCCTCAACGCGGAGCTTCCTACCTACTGAATTTCGCATAATACAGTGACAAGTCACTCAAAAAAAAGACCGGGGTGCTCCAAGAACCCGAACAGGAGTTGTCCGTTCTGTTGCACACGCTCCATGCCATCCTCCACCGCTTGCCCCACCTCCCCGAGGTTG
>JAPLMX010000025.1 GCA_026386805.1 Phycisphaerae bacterium
AACCTCGGGGAGGTGGGGCAAGCGGTGGAGGATGGCATGGAGCGTGTGCAACAGAACGGACAACTCCTGTTCGGGTTCTTGGAGCACACCGGTCTTTTTTTTGAGTGACTTGTCACTGTATTATGCGAAATTCAGTAAGAAGCGAAGCTTGCTTTCCACTACGCCGTTGATGGGCATACGTATCCTCTGTAGGCGAGCTGCCGGGTCCGCCAGACCATGAGGTCCTCATATTCGGCGCACGTCCTGACGTAGAAGTCCGAGAAATCGGCCTCGCAGGCGGGCCGAACGAAGAGGACCCGTCCCTTGAGGGCCTCGTGCCGAAGCACGGGCCCCGCCGTGTTCAGGACGGCCAGATCACACGAGACGGCAAACGTATCTTCGATCTTGCCCACGATCTGAGCAAGACGGTCGATTGTCGGGCCGTCCGTCTGCGCCAACCATGCGGCGACGTCCAGATCGGAACCCGCGTGCACGACGCCTTCTTGGGCCGAGCCGAAAATCATCGCGTACTCGACATCTTCAATGCCTTCCAAGACGGCCGCGAGCCGCTGCATGTCAATTCGCTTCACGTCCATCGTCGTCATCTGCCCGACCCTTTCCTGTCTTGCCCCTATTATAGCCGCAAGACCGACCTGTGTGCAAATCCACGTGAGGAAAGGACACGCTCAAGCAGGGCTTGGGCGTGCCACCCGAAGCACGTAGTTTGGTTTCTTCTGCCTACACGCCGCACAGCGGCTTACCAACCCGCAATGACATTTCTAAGAAATCCGTGGATGATCGCTTCTAAGTCCATATCAGGGAAAGAGGTACCGCCGCACCCGTCCGCCCCGAAAAAGTCACTATGGGGCAGGGGATTTCATTTGACGATGAATGCGGTGGTGAGTATGATAAACAGACAACGGAATAGTGAGTTGTAAATCGTACATGGTTAATGTGGAGGGGTCTGTCATGGCCAGTGCAGCGTAAGTCCTTGCCAATCGTTCCAACGCCGAGAAGTCCACAGGGCCTCGCACGGTGGAGGGTAAGGCCGTGGTCGCGCGGAATGCCGTCAAGCATGGTCTGCTGGCGAAGGAGGTCGTCATCAAAGGGGAAGATCCCGGCGAGTTCGAGTTCTACCGCGACCAGATGCTGGGGGAGTTGGCCCCGGTCGGGCAGGTGGAATCTGTGCTGGCCGAGCGGGTCGTCAGTCTCTCGTGGCGGCTGCAACGCGCCGAACGGCTCCAGGGGGTGGCCTTTGAGACACTGTGCGAGAAAGAGATGGCGAACCCGCTCCCCAAGTTCATGCAATCGTTGCTACGGCCCAAAGGGGCGGACGGGTCGCCGGGCGATTCAGGCAGAGGTGACGGCGATCCGATCCTCGGGCGGGTGGTTGTGAAGGACTTCGGCTATAGCAGGGTCCTCGACCGGCTGCTGATGTATGAACGGCGGATCGAGCATAGCCTGTACCGGACGATGGGCGAGCTTCAGAAACAGCGGCTGGTGCGGGAATTGGACCCGCCGACCGTCGGAGTGGCGGCGGAAGCGGTCTCGGTGGGTCGTAGTGTGCTCGTGAGGGCATCGAATTCGGAAGTCTGTAGGGTGGGGCTTGTCCCACCAAGACCTGTGGCCGAGGAAGAATCGGTGGGGCAAGCCCCACCCTACAATTCGCCTGACGCGGAGACGCAATCGTGCGAAACAAACCCAATTTGCGCCGGATCGAATGAAGGCCAAGTACCTTGCGGCACAGAGGTTATGAACGATTTGCCTCAGGGCGAGATCTGTGAAACAAACCCAATTCCTGAAGGTAAGGGGCAGGCCGCGTGGCTGTACCCCGTGCCGTCGCGTGGCGACCGCAGCGGTTCGGACGGCGAACCGAGCGAATCGTGGTCCGAACCGGCGAGTGTGGTATAATGGCCGCTCGAGTGCCCCTGCAGGATTGGACAATGCGCAACTCGCGGGGGCCAATTGGCTTTGCGGCGTGGAGCCCAGGTGAATGGCTGGTAAGAGAATAGACGAACATACGCTCAGGGTGCTTGAATTCGAGGAGGTCAAGGCGATCCTCGCGTCGTTTGCCGCCAGCGAGTTGGGTCGGGACGCCGCCCGAGGGTTGTACCCGTCGGTGGATCGGCATTGGGTGCAGGCCCGGATCGCGGAGACGACGGAACTGACCAAGGTTCTGGAGCGCGGCGAGCGGGTGCCGATGGCGGGTCTGCGGGATATCCGGGCGGTGCTCAAGGAGTTCGGCAAGAAAGAGACAGTGCTGGAGCCGGCCGAGTTGATCGAGATCTCCGACACCCTGGCCGCCAGCGGCAGGTTGCGCCTCTTTCTCACGAATTTGGAGCCTGCCCAGAGCCGCCATCTGTATGCGATGGGCGAGAAGCTGGGTGATTTCCAGCCGACGGTGGATGAGATCGGCCGCTGCATCGGCGGCGACAAACGCGTGCGGGACGACGCTTCCGACAAGCTCAAGGAAATTCGGCGTCGGATCGGGCAACTGAGCGAGGTGATCCATCAGAAGTTCATGAGTATTATTGCGTCGCCCGGCCTGCGCAAGGCGATTGAGAACGGAAACTTCCTCATGCGCCACGGCCGGCCCGTGGTTGCCGTCAAGGCCCAGTACCGCAACTTCGTCCGGGGCACCGTCCTGGATCGGTCGAATACCGGTGCCACGCTGTACATCGAGCCGGATGAGCTCGTCGAGCTGAGCAACGACCTGGAAGATGCCGTGTTCGAGGAGAAGAAAGAGGTCGGCCGCATCCTGTGGGTGCTGACGAAGATGATCCTGGACGAGCAGGAGGCGATCCTCGACAGCGTCAAGACTCTGGCCCTGGTCGATCTGACCTACGCGAAGGCGCGGTTCAGCATCGCCTACCGCATGAGTCCTGCGGATGTGGGTGCCGGCGCCTCATTGAACCTTCGCGAGGCTTACCACCCGCTGCTGCTGCAACTGGCCGCCCGGCAGAAGAACTGCCCCGTGACGCAGTTGACGGAGGAGGTGGTGCCGATCGACGTGCGACTCGGAGATGACTTCGATCTGCTGCTGGTCACCGGGCCGAATACGGGCGGCAAGACCGTCGTGCTCAAGACTATCGGATTGCTTACCACCATGGCACAGAGCGGGATGCACATCCCGGCCCGGGCCGGGTCGCGCGTGCCGATCTACCGGCAGGTCTTCGCGGATATCGGCGACGAGCAGAGCATCCAGCAGAGCCTGAGCACGTTCTCCGCCCACATGGGCCAGATTGTCAAGATTCTGGAAAGGACCAACGATGGAACGCTGGTCCTGCTCGACGAGCTGGGCGCCGGGACCGACCCCATCGAGGGGGCCGTGCTGGCGACCGCGATTCTGGAGAAGCTGCGGCAGCGGGGCGGCACCGTCGTCGCGACCACGCACTTGGGCCAGCTCAAGTCCTTCGCCTATACCGCGCCCCGGGCCCAGAATGGCTCCGTTCAGTTCGACTTGGAGACCCTGAAGCCGACGTATCGCCTGATGATCGGCACGCCCGGCAGCAGCAATGCGATCGTGATCGCCAAACGCTTGGGCATGCCGAAGGATGTCGTCGGCAAGGCGAGCTCGCTCCTGGCGACCGAGTCCGACGGCACTTCCGAGCTGATCAACCAGATTCAGGCGACCCGGGAAGACGCGGAACGCAAACGCGCCGAGGCCCAGTCGCTGCTCGATGAGGCCGGGGCCGCAAGGTCGGAGGCGGCCGAGCGACTCCAACGCGTTGAGGATGAAGGCCGGCGGCTGCGCGGCCAGGCGGACCGCGAAATCGACGATTCCATGCAGGCAGTGCGTAGACTCGCCGAGGAGTTCGCCGCCCAGATGCAGAACGCCCCGAGCACCTGGAGCCAGAAGGCGCAGGACTTCGCCGGCCGGGTGGCCGAGCTGGCGGCCGGCACCCCGCTGGCGCAGCGGCACAGCGAGTTTATCGAGGCCCTGCGAAGGGGCGACAGCGTCTACGTCGTTCCGTTCCGGCGGGAGGGGATTGTCGAACGCGTCCGCAAGAATCGCGGCACGATTATAGTCTTCGTGGATAGTAAGCAGGTCGAGGTGCCGTTGGGGGAGATCGCCAAACCCAACGGCGAATCGCGGACGCCGTGACGCGTTATGCGAAGCCAAGGCCTTCGGCCTTGACGATGGTCCTGCGCAGAGACAGACCGCCATCGCCAAGGGCCGAGCCCTTGACCCATCTTCGACACCATGAAACTGCAATTCCTTGTGCGCACAGGAGTTGCGCATTCGGTGGAGGCTCTTGGCACTACATCTGATCCCATGAAGCTGTTGGTCCTTGGTGTTCATGGCGTCTGCTCCGGAACGACTCGGAC
>JAPLMX010000231.1 GCA_026386805.1 Phycisphaerae bacterium
AGTCTGCGGCGGCGGGCCGCGTGTCGGCGGCAGAACTCGCTGCGGCAGAGAAGAACATGGCCCAAGCCAGGATCGATCTGGCCCGGCGGCGGGAGGAGTTGAGCAAACAGGCCGGGGGCGGTCAGCTTGAGGAGTTCACCAGAGAACTGAGCCGTATGGCGATCGACAAGGCGGAGAAAGAGGCGCAACTGCAAATCGTTCGCAAACAGCTTGACGAGGTGCAAAGGCAATTGGCGCAGGTGTTGGCGTTCGATCCGGAGGCGGCGCGGCTTCGCACGGCCCAGGAGTCGCTCAATATCACCAGTGGGCGAGTCGCCGAGTTGCAGATGCGCCTCTCCAACCTCCAGCCGCCCATGGTGACCATGATCGGTGCGAATTGAGTGGATGCTGACATCTGGGCTGCGATCGGAATGCGCTGGCGGTCCACGCGGTCTTCGTAGGGCGAGCGTCCCCGCGTGCCAGTTCTGAAGGCTCCGAAGCGTAGGAGATGTCGCGCGAAGACGCACGACAGGGGGTGGCAAGCGGGGACGTTTGCCCTACGAAGAGGCCCGAATCTGCCACCGAATTCCGGCTGCACCCCGTGGCTGTTTAGACGCGGGAAAAAGGTTGAAACGGGACCGAGGCGACGTATAATGCGGCTGCTCTGGTGCTGACGAGCCGGAGCGTATTCCCTGTGCGCGATGTGTCGAGGAGAAGTGACATGCCGGTCCAGAAGAAAGCTGATTCCGTAGAGCCCAGCCTCAAGAGCACCAAGCAAGAGTTGCTCGACGCCTACAGCGAGATGCGGCAGCAACTGGAGGAGAAGGACAAGACCCAGTTGAAGCCGGAGCAGAAGATCCAGGAGAGGAAGGAGGCCCAGGTCCTGGCCGCCGTGAAGGCGACGACGGCGGACGGGGTGATCCAGAAGATCAACCAGCTCAAGCAGGAAATGGCTCGGACCTTGAGCGACCTCGGCGACAAGCTGGCCTCGGAGGTCGAAAAGTGCAACCAGGTTCAGCAAGCGATCGACATCAAAGAGAAGGAGCTGGCGGAGGTCTTCGAGATCGACCGCGCCGCCGGGACACTGGCTGCCTTGATCGAGGCGCAGCATCGGGAGAAGGAGCAGTTCGAGCAGGAGATGGCCCAGGAGAAGGAACGGCTCAACGGCGAGATCGAGTCCCTGCGCGAGCAGTGGAAGGGCGAGAAGGCCGAGCATGACGCCTTGGTGAAAGAGCAGGATGTCCTGGAGGCCAAGCGCCGCCAACGAGAGAAGGAGGAGTACCGCTACGCCTTCGAGAGGGAGCAGCAGTTGGCCCGGGACAAGTTTGAGGATGAGAAAGCCAAGCTGTTGGCGGAGAAGGCCCAGATTGAGAACGAGATGAAGGTCCTGAGAGAGCAGACCGAGAAGGACCTTCAGGAACGCGAGAGGCAAGTCGCGGAGCGCCAGAAGGAATTCGGGTCACTCCAGGTCCAGGTTCAGGAGTTCCCCAAACAGCTCGATGCCGCCGTTGCTGCGGCGGCCAAGGACGCCACCGAGCGGATTGGGCGTGAGGCCAAGTACCAGCACGACCTCCTGCAGAAAGACTTTGAGGGCCAGAAGAACGTCCTGACGTCCAGGATTCAGTCTCTCGAAAAGACGGTCAAAGAGCAGGCCGATCAGCTTGCCAGGCTCTCCCAGCAGCAAGAGTCGGCCTATCAGAAGATTCAGGACGTGGCGGTCAAGGCGATCGAGGGGGCGTCCAAGGTCGGTTCCTTTGCCGGCCTGGTCCACACGCTCAAAGAGCAGACCAAGAAGCAGACGAGCGAGGACTGATGCGGGGAGACGACCCGCGTGCGGCGCAAGCGGCGCCCTCTGCCGCGTGGCGAGGGCATCTTGCCCTTGCTCCTTCCCTTCGCGGGACGATGGAAACAAGGGCGGGACGCCCTCACCACGAGCCGCGTAACCCTCGGACGGCGCCACGTGGATGCCGTCCGCGAAATCAATAGGGTCGGCTACTGTCGACTGAGCCGGGCCTGGACTGCGTCCGAGGTCAGTTCCCGAAGGGCGTCTGACGCGATCCATCGGGCCGCCCTGGAATCGATCTCTCGAATCCTCTTCGCAGCCTGCACGGCCAGCCGGTTCAAGTGCCGATTGCGTTTGCCGATCTGGCGCAAGGCCCAGTTCACCGCCTTCTTGACGAAGTTGCGTTCGTCGGTCGCGTGCGCCACGATGTAGGGGAAGAACGCCTCGAACCGCTCATCCGATGCCTTCTTGTCGTGTATGGCCAAGGACGCCATCAGGACAAAGCCGGCTCGCTTGACGTATTCTTCACCTCGCTCGGTCCATTCGACGGCCTTGTCCCAGGCGTAGAGGGTCTTGTCGAAGAGGCAGCCGCAGGCGGTGTCGCCAACGGCCCACGAGTCGAAGTCCTTGGCCCACCGCTCCATCTGGGACACCGTGACTTTCGCCGGGTCGTCGATCAGGGCGGCGAGAATCCTGGCATCGTGGATCCCGGTTCTCCACAGCCTTCCGGCGAGAGCATGGTTCTTGCCGATCTCCTTGGCGAGCCGGCGGAGATTCGGCGCAGACACGCCCAAAGCGTTAGCCACGTGGACGCCGAACCGGGCCATCCCCTCGACCGCTTTCGGATCGCCCAGCGACTTGAGCCTGGTCAGGATTCGCGTGCACTTCGTTTGACTATCCATTGGTTGTCGCCCCGTAGCTAAGTGCATTTGCCGATTCTTGTTGTACCACAGGGTTTACGGTCTGCCAACCCCGTCGGGAGACCCCGAGAAACGGCGGTCTGCCGCCAGCCAAAGCGCCTTGTTCCTGGAATTCCCTTGTCACCGCTCGGGCGATTTCGGATAATGGGTGCGTTGATGGCCCAGTCGTTCGTTACGAAGGTGGAAGTGAGGAACTGGGATGGCTCAGAGAGTCAAAGGGGTATTCGACTCCGTCGTCTGTCAGATCGCGGGCCATGGCAATTCCGTTTCCGTCGTCCACAACGACAGGTCGGTTCTGACGTTGGAGCTGCCGGTGCTGCGGGAACGGACCGCCAGAAAGGTCCCCAGCCCGATCCTGCGACTCTTGAACACGTACCTGCGGGCGGCGACCTTCGTCGGGCGCCATGAGCTTCGGGATCAGTTCGTGGGCTGGCTGCGGTCCGCCGACCCGTTTGCCATCCGCGTCGTGACCGGGGCGGGCGGCGCCGGAAAGACCCGCTTTGCCCTGGAGTTGATCGACGCCCTCGGCGCCAATCCGGCCCAGGCGGGGGCCCGCGTACCTGCGGGCCAGTGGTGCGCCGGGTTCCTGCGCGAGGCGCCCGAGCTGAAGCTTCCGAAAGAGGCGGCCTTTACGCTCCACAATCCCGTCCTCGTCGTCGTCGATTACGCTGCTTCGAGGCGTCAGGTCCTGCGCGAGTGGCTGCGGTTTCTGAGCGTGCGTTTCTCCGAGGGGTCGTCCTCCCTCCGCGTGCTTCTGCTAGAGCGGGAGGCCTCGGCCGAGGCCGGGTGGCTCAAGGATCTGCTGGAATACCGGTCGGACAGCGACGTGGGCCTGGCCGGCTACTTCACACCCTCCAACCCCATCCCGCTGGAGCCCCTCGATTCCGTGGACGACCGCCGGGCGATTTTCGAGCAGATGGGGAGCAAGTTCGCCGAGCTCGAGGGCAAGCCGTTCGTTCTGCCTCCCAGCGATCCGGCGTTCGACAAAGAGCTGGCGGACGACAAGTGGTCGAACCCGTTGCATATCATCATGGCCGCCGCGACCGCCGGCCAGGTCGGGCTGGCGCGTGTCCTGGCGATGTCCCGTTCCGATCTGGCCCAGCACTTGGCGGACAGGGAAATCAACCACATTAGAGACGACCCGAAGGCAGGACTTGGCTCGCGGTCACCCCTGCCCGTCTACCTTGCCGCTTGTTCCACGGTGGCCCGAGGCTTGGGCCGTGAGCACAGCCTGGCTCTGGCTGACAAGGTTCGCGCTCTGGCGGGCAAGGAGTATCCCGATGGGGCCGTCGGGCTGGCCGCGCAGACCAGAGCCGTTCTTCCCGGCGAGAAGGACGTGGTCATCGGCAGAATCGAGCCGGATATCATCGGCGAGGCCTTCGTTTACCACGGCCTGACGTGTGACGGGGAATGGCCCCTGACCGATGCGCAGAGCGCTGAGCTCCTCTATGAGGTTTGTGCGGTCCCCGTTCCTGATCGCGGCGGCGGCGACACGCCGGAGGCGTTTCTGGTCCGTCTTTGGCAGGACCATTGTGGGTCCCGTGAGGTCATCCTCGGGCATAGCGCCCAGACGGAGATTCTCCGTTGTCTTGGGTGGTTCGATGAATTGGTGGCCGCAGGCATGAAGAAGAACGACTATTCATTCCTTCTGCGCCTGGCGAATGCCTTGCCTGAGCACTCCCTCGCGCTGGCGCCCAAGGCGCTGGACCTGTACCAGAAGCTTGTCGAGATGCATGAGAAGCTGGCGGCGGCGCGTCCGGAGGCGTTCCTGCCGGACTTGGCCATGTCGCTGAACAACCTGGCGAACCGGCTGAGTGAACTGGGCCGTCGGGAGGAGGCGTTGGCGGCGGGTCAACGCGCGGTGGAGATACGAGAGAAACTGGCGGCGGCGCGTCCGGAGGCGTTCCTGCCGGATCTGGCGAGGTCTCTGGGGACCCTCCACCTGTGTTATCGCGCGATGGGCCGGAGCGAAGACGCCATGGATTGTCTTCGACGTGCGATCCGCGTCATGGGGCCCTTCGTGGAACGCTACCCGGAGGCGTTCGCTCCGCTTGCCAGTGCGCTACTTCGCAGCTACTCTTCGCTCACAGGAGAACAGGGAATCCAGCCGTCTGCCGAGGATATCGAGCTAATGACAACGCTCGCCCAGAAGCTCAAAATACCCGGTGAGACCTCTGATGACGCCCAGTGAGATTCTCAAGTGACTTGATCTCGCGCAACGACTGAGCAAAGCAGAATCGTTCAACATAACGATCAACATTGTGGAGAACCAGAACATAGCGATCGTCGAGTCTGGAGGTACAGGGCACATGGATGCGATGGATTTGTCATTGGCACAAGCTGCGGCGGCGTTCATCCTCAGCACGGCGGCTCCGTATGCGCTTCGGCAGATGACCGAAGGGGCACTGAAGGAGCTTGGCAAACAGGGGCTCGTGAAGGTCGAGGCCAAGGCGGGGGCCATCTGGGGACGGCTCAAGGGGATGTTCGCGGACAGGCCGCGCCTGGCGGCGGCTCTGGTGGACTACGAGAAGGCCGTTGGAAATAACGCGCCACAAGACGAGCGGGCCGAGGCAGGCACGAATCTGGAGAACGATCTGCGCACGCGATTTACGCACCATCCCGACGAGCTGGCCGAGCTGCTGCCGCTGCTGAAGGAGCTGTTCCAAGCGTTGCCGGCAAAGCAAGTGAAGAACTACGCTCCCCAGATTGTGATGGACGCGAAGAACTCGAATGTCTCCCAGGTTCAAGGGGATCGCAACACCAGCACTCAAGGGTAGCCCGGCTCAATGCCGGAAATGGCGTTTGCCGGTGAAGACCATGGCGATGCCGTGCTTGTCGGCGGCGGCGATCACGTCCTCGTCCTTCTTGGAGCCGCCGGGCTGGACGATGGCGGCGATCCCCGCGGCGGCCGCGTTCTCCACGTTGTCGGGGAACGGGAAGAAGGCGTCGGAGGCCATCACGGAGCCTTTCGCCTCGTCGCCCGCGTGGCGGATGGCGAGCTGGCCGGACTCGACGCGGTTCATCTGGCCGACGCCGACGCCGAGAATCCTCTTGTTCTTGGCCAGGACGATCGTGTTGCTCTTGGCGTGCTTGGCGACCAGCCAAGCGATCCGCAAATCTTCAAGCTGCTCCGGCGTGGGTTTGGCCCGGGTCGGGAACGTGAGCACGCCGGGCTCCCAGCCGACGAGGTCCCGCTTTTGCAGCAGCAGGCCGCCGACGATATGGCGAACGTCGTATTCCCCGGCGTCGATCTTGGCCCGATCGATCGGACCGGTCTCGATCAGGCGGACGCGGCTGCCCCAGATCTTGAGGGTGCGGATGATCTCGATGGCATCCTCGTTGAACTTGGGCGCGATGATGACCTCGGCGAAGAACCCCTCGGCCCCGAGGGCCTTGCCGAACCGGCTGTACGATTCCATGATTGCGCGGGCCAGCTCGACGTCCACGGTCCGGTTCAGGGAGATGATGCCGCCGAAGGCGCTGGTAACGTCGCCCTCATAGGCCTTGCGATAGGCGACGTTGATATCCGCATCGATGGCACAGCCGCAGGGGTTGAGATGCTTGACGACCACGGCGGCCGGCTCGTCGAACTCCTTGACCAGCTCGAACGCGGCGTTCGCGTCGAGCAGGTTGTTGAAGCTGATCTCCGTGTCGGCTACCATGAGCTTGCCGTTGGAGATGCAGGGCTCGGTGCTGCGAGGCAACTTGTACAGGGCCGCCGTCTGGTGGGGGTTCTCCCCATAGCGCAGGGCGGTCTGCTTGGTCAGGGCGAGGGCAACGCGCTCCGGAAACTCGATGCCGGCCTGGCCGTTGAGATACTTGGCGATGGCGGCGTCGTAGGTGGCGGTCAGGCCGAAAGCGATCCGGGCGAACTCCTCGCGCAGCCTGCCGCCGACGGCGCCGTTGTTGGCGCGCATCTGCTCGACGACGCGAGGGTACTGGTCCGGACTGGTCACGACGGTGACGAACTTGTGGTTCTTGGCGGCCGAGCGGATCATGCTGGGGCCGCCGATGTCGATATTCTCGATGGCTTCTTCGAGCGTGCAGTTCGGATTGGCCACGGTCCGCTCGAACGGGTAGAGATTGACGCAGACCAAGTCGATGGGCGAGATACCATGCTGCCGCATGGCCTCGACGTGCTCGGGCCTGTCCCGCAAGGCCAGCAGCCCACCGTGGATCTTCGGGTGCAGGGTCTTGACCCGGCCGTCCATCATCTCGGGAAAGCCGGTGACGGCGTCGATGCTCGTGACCGCAACGCCGGTTTGCGCGAGCGTCTTGGCGGTGCCGCCCGTGCTGATGATCTTGACGCCTGCCTGGGCGAGCGCCTTGGCGAACTCAACGATGCCCGTTTTGTCGGAGACGCTGATGAGTGCGGTCTTGATCGTGACGTCCATTTCCTGCTGCTCCCTTACTTGATCGGCTCAAGACAAGTGACTCGGCCGGCTCCGTCCATGAGGTAGATTCGTGCGTCCGTCGTATTGGCCGCGTGATCGGTCACGGGGGCGAAGTTCACCGAGAAGAGCTTCTTGCCCGTCGCGTTGTCCATGACGGCCAGGGTATGGGTTTTGGTGATGACGTAGGCTTTGGTGCCCGCCTCGGCCAGGAGATCGACGCCTTCCGGCAGCGACCAGGCCGCTTGGCCGCTCTGTTTGGCGAGGGCCGTCAGGCCCCGGCCGGGGGCGTACTGGTACACGAAGTCCTTCGTTACCCGGGGCGAGCGATCCAGGACCGCCTCGGTCTGGTACTTCCAGGTCATCGTCGCGCCCGTGTTCTCCGCCACGTCGATCCGGTACACCTGCGTGTCGGTACTGGCGAAGTAGAACGATCCGCCGTCTCGAATGACGGGACCGGCCACGGCCTCGGTGGCCTTGAACTGCCACAGCTTCGTCGGCGCATCGGACGCCATGCCCACGAGATCGCCCGCATGGGTGCCGAAGGCGACGAAACTGTCGTCCGCCAGGACCGTCGTAATCAGGGAATCATCGTCAGCCGTTACCGGGAACGTCTGCACCAAGTCGTCGGCGCGAAGGACGTGCAGGCGGCGGTCGGCGGCGCCGATATAGAAGAACTGGTTGTTGCGGACGGGCGGGGCCACGATGCTCAGGTCCAGGTCGCTGACGCGCTGCTCCTTGCCGGTGTTGATGTCGAGCTCCACCAGCTTGTTGCCAATGACTGAGATCAGGGTGTTCTCATAGGTGGTAAGGCCGAGCACCGGAATGCCGGTCGGCGCGATGGAGCGGCTGAAAATCACGTTGCCTGTGACCCGGTCCAGCGACCACAGATAGTTCCGATCGGACCGCAGGTACAGACGGTCGCCCAACAGTGTGACGGAAATGAACTTCTCTCCCTCTTTCAGAGGCAGCTTCTGGTCCCAGGTGGTCTTGAGGCCGGCGTGGTCGAGCAGGTCCGGCGCGATCATCAGGCTGGAGTCATCCAATTTATCCGCCAGAGCCGGCTTGGCCTTATTACCGGACCCGCAACCGGAGACTCCCCATCCCGCGAGGCAGACGACCGAAAACACCAAGGCCCCATTTCTCAGCACCCTTCGCATGTACGCACTCCTCACAAAACCACGGTAGGATCAGTCATTCATGTATTTGGTCAGATCGATCTTGTGCTCGGCCTCGAACTTCTGCATCTCTTCGATGCGCTCGATGTCATCCTGGATTCGGTGCACCAGCTTGAAAATATAGGGCTTGCCGGCCAGGCGATTGCGCAAATCGTCGAGCATAGGCTCCCAGGAGCCGCCGTACAGATGGCCCTTGAGGGCGATAAGCATCTTGTGCTCTTCGCCGAGCCTGCTGACGTAGTCGAGGACAGCTTTCGGGTCCGACACGCGACCTTCCGCGCTGGGGGGCCCCTTCCCGACGTTCCTGCCCGGGCCGTTGCTCGTTTGAACCGGCTCAGCCATACCTGCCAACCTTGTCGCTCGATCCACCCGCTCGAAGGGTTTTCGGCGGGAACTCAAGTCCAGCGAATCGTACCGCTTTCGAACCGGGAATTCAACATATTTTCCTGAATTGACGGTGTCGCGGGCCCGAAGCTTGTCCATTTTGAGGCCGCCGCCTCGTTCCGCCGGGACCGGATACGCGAGACCCTGCCGTCGAAAGGGCCAGTGCTCAAATCATATTAAAAAAATCGCAAGTGACGCTTGACAGTGCCATTGGCGTCGAGTACACTGTATTTAGAATGGTTAAATAAGTCTTCAAGCCCCTGGGTAGTCTCGCTTCCTCTCCCTCCGTTTGCTCAGGGGCTTATTTTTTGCGCTCACCCGGTTTTGGCGTACTTGTGGGTTAGGAGGGGACCAATCGGGATGCGTTGCTTGCGGTTGAGAACGAGGCATTCGAAGCTGGGAATGAGGCGTTTGACACTTCATCCGAGGCAGATGAAGGGGCATTTCAGGCATAGAATGGCCCTGGCGGTATCAAAAACGCGGTTCTGGGTCTTGCCGCCATGGATTGAGAACCGCAGAGGCAATGCAACCGCAGATGAACGCCGATGCACGCAGATGTTCAACTCCGCATCTCGCTTCCCGGCCGGGCCGCAAGGGGATTTTCCGCTTTGAGCCAGAGGCATGATAGTGAGGCTCGTCGATCACTTCCTGGATTCCGTTTCGTAGATCTTCAGCACTTCATCGCCGTAGTGGTTGATGACCTTGACGGCGATTCTGCCTGTTTCCGGCGGGTCGAAGGGACGGCTGGTCGTGCTGTAGAGTTCGCTCCAGGCGGACTCGTCGATCTCGGCCCGCAGGGCACGCTTGAGCTTCTCGTAAGGCTCGTCCGAACCGGTGAAGTAGGCGTGGCGGACGAAGAAACTCTCCTGATTGTAGTTCGTGTCGATGAACCAGCAGGCGATGTCATCGGTAGACGAGGAGCGAATCGCCCCGGTCGTCGGATCGTACACGTCCAGGCCCTTGATGGTCACGACCAACTGCTCCCGTTTGTCATTCTGAGGCGAAGCCGAAGAATCTCCCGTTGAATGACTGAGACCCTTCGCTTCGCTCAGGGTGACAGGAGAAGAGACACGCTTGATCTCCACGTCCGGCTCGCCGAAGACCATGAACAGGTTGCCGGCCCCGGTCTTCTTGAGCAGTTCCTCGCCCATCGACAGGTCCGGGTTCATCCGCACGGGCAGGACAGTGAGCTTGCCGTAACGCTTGGCCTCTTCCGAGACGTGCGGATCGAAGGCAAAGCCGCAGACGAGCAGCAGATCGAAGCCGATGCCCTGCACGGCCTCCTTGGCGGCCTCCTTGACCAGTTCCGGGCCGACGGTCCCATGCTCCGGGCCGATGCAGATGGCCACCCGGCGCACCACGGATTGGGAAGAGATGTTATCCGCAGATTGCGCAGATTTTCGCAGATTATTTTGGGGGTTCTTCTTTTCATCTGCGTCAATCTGTGAAATCTGCGGATTCCTCTCCGTATATTCGCCCTCGGCGTGAATCCAGACGCCCGGATGGACTTCCAGGCGGTCGAACTTGAGCCGCTCGTTCTTGACCGTGTTCTGCACGCCGGCCTTCCTGAGGTTCTCGATGATGACGTTGCCGAACTGGGCGGCCCCGATCATCTTCATCGTGGCCCCTGCCTCCCCGACCTCGGCGAGTCTCTTCTTCTCCTCAACGCTGATCGTCCGGTGCGGCGAGAGGCTCTCGACCGTGAACGGACCACTGACACGGACGGTCTTGTTGTCCTCATACGGCTGGTCGTACAGCATCTCGGTCTCGGTATGGCGGGCGATAGCGGCGTCGATCTGCTCCCGCGTCATGCCCTCCGTGATGTCCGGGTTGTTGGCGATGGACTTGAGCGTCACGTGCGGCACGCGCCTGTAAACGAACCCCTTGCGGATGTCCTGTTGGGGCGAATAATTATTCGCCCGTACAAATGTCCCGCCGATTTCCATTTCCTTCTTGATCCCCTCCGGTGAATCGGCCAGCAGGTAGTACGGGTACTTGGCTGCCATTAGCCGCGTCCGGGCCAGCGCCAGAGCCACACGGCTGGTGTCAATGGTGATCCAACGTCGCCCCCACTGCTCAGCCACATAGGCTGTCGTCCCACTCCCGCACGTTGGATCGAGCACCAAGTCGCCGGGGTCGGTCGTCATTACTGAATTTCGCATAATACAGTGACAAGTCACTCAAAAAAAAGACCGGTGTGCTCCAAGAACCCGAACAGGAGTTGTCCGTTCTGTTGCACACGCTCCATGCCATCCTCCACCGCTTGCCCCACCTCCCCGAGGTT
>JAPLMX010000238.1 GCA_026386805.1 Phycisphaerae bacterium
TAAGGCGGCGTCAATATATAAGCTTTACAACTGTTTCTGTCTCGGTTGAAGGAGATAGTTCCATTCCCCGTGAAAGGAATGGGGCTTGAGATGGAGGGAGGCGTATTCTTCGTCACTCACTTTGCGGCCGATGGGATACTGTCGGCGGTCCAGACGACAGGTCACACGCAGCCCCTTGGCCGTGGTCGTGTGGGCAATCAAGCGAACGACCGTTTCGTAATCCCGCAGGGGTTCGCCCCGCCAATTCGAGGAGAGGAACGAAAACAGGCGATGTTCCACCTTGTTCCACTTGCTCGTGCCCGGCGGAAAATGGCACACGCGGAGGGAGAGACCGGTCTCCTCCGCCAGCTTCTGCAATTCCAGCTTCCCTAGGCGACGACGATAGCCGTTGCTGCCGCCGCCATCGGCGGTGATGAGCAACTGCCGTGAGGGGCCATAGAGGCGCCGGCCTTCGGCCCGCCACCACCCCCGAATGGAGGCCACGGCGAACGCACTGGTATCGTGATCGGTGCCGACGTTCACAAAGCCGGTGTTTCGACCCAGGTCATAAATCCCGTACGGATAGGCGCGAGGAACGGACGGGTCGGGAAAATCATGTCCATTGACGTGCACCGGCGTTTTCGCTTTGTGCCATTGTCGGCCTTGGTTCTCGTAGTTGCCGAGGAGTTCCTTCTTCTTGGTATCGACCGAGATCACGGGACGATGGGCGGCCAACGCCCGACGCACCTGCTCGTTGAGGTACTGGAATTGCGCATCGCGGTCCGGGTGGTCGTCGCCCTCTTCGGTCTTGCGATTCCCCTGCAGACTGTAATCCATGCTGCGCAGAATCTGGGCCACCTTCTCATGGCTGACGGGATGATCCTGCGCCGAGAGCTCCTTCGCCAGAACCCGCGTGCTCTTGCAGGTCCATCGCAACGGGGAGACCGGGTCGCCACGGGCCAACGGCTCCACCAACGCCTCCACGGCCTGGGGCAGCGAGGGATCGCGATCGGTCAATTGGGGGCGACCGGCTCCCGGACGACGGATGCGTCCGACCGCCAGAGGCTCGGCCTGGAGTTCTTGGATCCCCTTGGTGATCGTGACACGAGAAAGGCCGCACGCCCGACTGACTCTGGAAATGCCGCCATACCCAAGCCCCAACGCCTCACCCGCCGCCACCATACGCCGCGTTCGTTCGTTGAGATGGGGCCAAATCGACGAAAACTTGTCCCTATCTTGACGCCGCCTAAGCATGGCACCGGCCACAACTGCACTTGACGCGGCCATCTTCCGTGTCGACAACAAATCATCCATTATCCATCAACAATGAGAAATAGTTATCCGGGCGCGACCCCTTCGATCGCCGCCTGCAAGAGATTGACGGCCAGGGAGGTTGGCAGGCCTTGTTTGGCGGCGTGAACCGCGATCCGCGCCTCGTCGGGCCGGTCCATCTGTTGATAGACATACGCCAGGAGCAACTGAAGCCCCGGGGCACTGTTGGTCTCGGCTCGCTGCTGCAAATCGGTGATTCGCTGGATGAACTGGTCCGGCCCGCCGATCGCTTCGACCAAGTCCGATTTCATGAGAGTCAAGCGAGGGTCGAGCTCGATCGCCTTGGCCAGAGAGACAGCACTGCCGAGGTACTCGCCGGCGGCCAGCAAAGCGCGGCTGCGGCCGATCTGCGACTTTGCGTCCGTCGGATTGTACACGGACGCCAGCGCGAAGGACTCGGCCGCACGACTGTACCGGCCTTGCTGCATGTCCACCTGGGCCAGGGTCATGCAACTGTTGAATTTCTTCTGGGAGGCGGTATCCAAAGCCGGCGGTCGGGTAGGGGCAACGCCCTCAAGCGACCTTGGCTTTGGTGCAGGCGTGGTCGTTCCCGCGAAGGCAGGATTTGATGACGCCGCTGGGGCCCGGTCCGTTGGCTCGGGGACAGGCTCTGCGGAAGATGGGCCACTGCCCGTGGAATCCTGCAAAGGATGCTCGATGAGTTGGCCCGGCGCGTCGACCGCCCGAGCGATTTCCTCGACTCGCTGCATCGCAGGTGTTCCTGCCTGCGTCGGCAGGACCCCTGTCTTCGCAGGCGGAGATGATCCCAGCCGCGAGGTATTGAGTTGGGGGGCCGGGGCCTGCCCCCACGGAATCGCGGGATCAGCCGCACGCGGGCGGGGGGCGATGGCATCGCCGCCGGAATTCTCCGTGGCGGCTCCTTCAGTTTGCGGCGCGAAGATCGCGTCGATCCGGCTCCTCTGTGCCGCCAGTTCCGACGGGGATTGCCCGGAACCGGCGGGTTGACCATAAAGCTCGAAGCCAGACGTTGACGATGCCGCCGCCCGAGTGCCTGTTGCGGGACTCGGCGGCGATACGAGAACCAGGTTGGAAGGGCCGGCCGCGACGGTCTGGCCTTGTGCCTGACCTGCTGCCGCGGAGCCGTCAAGAGTGAAGGGGGCGGAGTTGGCCCTCTGACCTTGGCCGGGGGTGAGATCCACCGCCGGAGTTTCGTTCTGCGGCTGGAAGATCTTGCGGAGAGATTCCGTAGAGAGCATTGGCTGTGCGGGCGGCTCCACCGATTTTTGCAGCATCGCCTGCGTGGGTGTCTGTCTGCCGGCCTGCAAGTCCTGCTCGAACCGGGAGGCGGTCGTTTTGACTCGATCGAAGTCCTGCTGCAAGTGCTCCAGTTGCCGCTGATACTCCTCGGACGTCATGATTTGCCTGCTCTGCGGCGCGGGCTGCCGTTCGGTCGACGGATCGCCGGGCTCGCCGGCCACGAGCCGCCGCATCTCCTCGGACGTCTTCGTGGACCACAGTTGGGCATTCTCAAGCGAAGCCGGCGGGCGGCCCGGGGACGGCAAGTAACCACCGGCAAGCCTGCCACCGCCCATTGGACCTGGAGAGAACTGGGGCTGCGTCGCCTCGGCCGACGGGACCATGTCCGTCGGCTGTTCCGCGTGGAATTGCATTGGGACGCCGGCCACCTTGGGGCTGCTGGGTGCGAAAACGCCGCTGCTGCCCGGCGGGATCTTTGCGACGGTCCCCGTCGGGGAATAGAAGGGCGTGTAGTCGGAGGCGCCATCGCGCAGCTCTTCAGGGACGGCCGAGTATCTCAGGAATGGATCGAGCGACGTGGAGGCCAACCGGCCGCCGAAGCTCGTGGTGGAGCTATAAGGGATATTCCCGCGAAAGGCCTTTCCGCCGCTGACATTGCCGGTAATGACGGAGTTGCTCGTGTTGTCAACGGGACTGGGCATCGTGACCAGCCCGCTGCCGTAACTGCTCGGCGGCACAGTCCCCCGGCCGGCTGCACCGGCTGCCGTTGGACTGCTGTATCGTGCCGAGACGGCGCCCGCAAGGGACAAGACAATGCACAGGCCTAGATGCCAGCAATTGCGGATTGCGGCCGCGACTCGAATCCGCGATCCGCCGTTGGAGAAAGCACGTCGTATCATCTTTAGATCACTCCCGTATCCGGGCTACTGCGTCGCGTACCGGGGCTTCTTGGCCCAACCCAGCTTGGTCACCAGCGTGTCCCAGCGAGTCCGCGTCGGGTTCTCGACCACCAGGAAGCTGCTGCGCACCTTGGCGACGTTCACAACCTCGTCGAGGGCCAGCCCGGTGGCGACTTGGCCGTCCACGGAGACGGTCGCGCCCTCGTTGAGCCGCGTGCAATGGATCTCGACGACGCTGGCGGCATCGATCACGATCGGCCGAAAGCTCAGCGAATGGGGGCAGATCGGCGTGATGACCATCGCCTCCATCGACCCGGCCAGGATCGGACCCCCGGCCGACAGGTTGTACGCCGTCGAGCCGGTGGGCGTCGAGACGATCAGTCCATCGCCGACACAACTGGGTAACCGCTCGCCGTCGACGGCGATTTGCATCTCGATCACATGAAAAGGCGGTCCCGCCGTGATGAAGACGTCATTGACGGCCTTCGAGGAAAACCGCTCCCGCCGGGGATTCGATCCGTCGCTGACCCGGCAGCCCAACATCATCCGCCTCTCGATCCGTGCTTTGCCCGAGACGATGTCGTCGAAGTAATGCTTGAACTCAGCGACGCTGAATTCCGCCAGAAACCCCAACCGGCCCAGATTGACGCCGATGACCGGGACCCGGGCAGCGCTGAGGTGCCGGGCCGCCGAAATGATACTTCCGTCGCCGACGAGAACGACGGCGTAGTCGCTCTTTCGTAGGACTTCGGGCCGGCACTCGTTGAGGTGGCAACTCGTGATGATCTCGGCCTTGTCCTTCAAGAATAGCGAGAATTCCCGCATTGTTTCAGCAATCGGCCCTTTCTCCGGGTCGCCGAAGATGACCAATCGCGGCAGCGACGCATGTCTCCTCATAGAGGCTCCCCTCAGGGGTCTGACCGCAGAGATGCAAAGACAGGAGATAGAAGGGCAGAAGGAAAGAACCTAAAGAAGGAGAGACTTCCCGTTTCGCTCTCCTACCTTCCTATCTTCTTTCCTTCGCCCTCTCGAAGCGGCCAAACCAAGGACTACCTTCCGGACCTGACGTATTGATCCGCCAGCATTTCCCTGGCTGTTTGGGCAATCTCATCGGCATTTATGCCCGCCTCCATAAGCTGGGCGGTCCGCAAATCGTGGCCAATGAAACACCGCGGGGCGCCGAGCACGCGAACGAGGCCGAGGTCGTGGCCGCTCGTCGCCGCCTGCTCAAGCACCGCCGAGCCGAACCCGCAGGAAAGATAATGATCCTCTACCGTGATGACCTTCTTGCCCCTCGATAGCAGACTGATGATTTTCCCGTCGATCGGTGCGGCGAATCTCGCATTGATCACGTCCACCGCGATTTTCTCGGAACTGAGGACCTCGGCGGCTGCCAGGGCTTCCGTCAGGACAGTCCCATAACAGACGATCGCCAGGGAGGATTTGTGCCCCCGCCAGACCAAGACGCTTTTGCCCAGTTCAAAAGGTGTCTCGACAATCCCAGGAGCCGAGTCCTCCGGCGGAACGAAGTCTTTTGGATATCGGACCACGACCGGCTGTGTCTGGCCCAGGGCGAATTCCAGGGCCTGCCTCATCTCGACCGCGTCGGCCGGCGCTGTCAGGACCATGTTGGGCAGCATTCGCAGGTAGCCGATGTCCATCAAGCCGTGGTGCGTGGCGCCGTCGGGACCGACCATGCCGGCCCGGTCCACGCAGAAGATCACCGGCAGGTCCTGCAACGCCACCTCCTGGGCGATCTGGTCGAAGCTCCGCTGCAGGAAGGTCGAGTAGATGCAAACGACGGGTCTCATACCGGTCTTGGCCAGGCCGGCGGCGATGTCTACCGCCGCACTCTCGGCGATCCCCACATCATAGAACCGCTCCGGGAACTTCTTGCGAAAGTCCACCAGGCCGGTGCCATCGCACATGGCCGAGGTGATGGCCACGATCCGGTCATCCTGCTCAGCCAAGGCGGTCAGCGACTCGCCGAACGCGTCGGTGAAGCATCGCGCCGGGGCCGCGGGGGGAAGATCGACCGTGGTGTCGCCGTTGATCTTGAAGGGGCCGGTCGAATGGAACCGGGTCGGCCCTTTGTCGGCCGGGTTGAAGCCCTTGCCCTTTTTCGTGTAGACGTGCAGCAGCACTGGGTGGTCGGTCTGGCCCAGCGACCGGAAGATTTTGATCAGGGATTCCATGTCGTGCCCGTCCACCGGGCCGAAGTACGGGACGTTGAGACTTTCGAACAACTGGCTCGGCGGCATCGCCATACGGATGCTCTTTTTGATCCTTTCGAGGGCTTCCTCGACGCTGCGGCCGATGCCGGGCAGGTGTTCCAGAACGCTCCTGGTCGTGCGGCGTAGGTCCTCGTAGGTGTGGCTGAGCCGAACCCGAGAGAAGTACTTCGCCACGGCTCCCACGGTCACGTCGATGGCCATGCTGTTATCGTTGAGCACGATGAGCATCTGCCTTTTGACCAAGCCCAGGTTGTTGAGCCCCTCGAACGAAACACCGTTAACAATACTGGCATCGCCGACGACGGCCACAATCTTCGGGGCAGTCGCGATTGCGGATTGCGGATTGCGGACGGCGGATTGGGCAAGCCCTCCTCCGTCCTCTGTCCTCCGCCCCGTGGGGGCCTTCAACTGCTCGCCCAGGGCCATACCGATGGCCGTGGCAATCGAGGTGCCGGCATGCCCGACCGCGAACTGATCGTATTCGCTCTCGGCCGGATTGGGAAAGCCGCTGATGCCGCCCGCGTGGCGCAGAAGCTCGAAACCCGCCTTGCGGCCCGTGATGATTTTGTGCGTATAGCACTGGTGGCCCACGTCCCACAGCAACTTATCCTGCTGGAAATCGAAGACGTAGTGCAGCGCCAGTGTCAGCTCGACCGCCCCGAGATTGCTGGCCAAATGCCCACCCGTCCGGCTGACGGAACGCAGTATGAACTGGCGGATCTCCTCCGCCAGCGGTTCCAGCTCGGCCACCGGAAGCTTCTTCAGGTCCGCCGGACTGCCAATTGCATCCAAGTACTTACCCATATACGATATTATCCCCAACGAAAAACGACCCCATTCTAATCGAAAGCGAAGGTCCATGCAGAGAAATTATTGTCATTGACATGACCCCATGGTTTTGGTAGTCTGGGTAGGCTCGGCAATCCGGGAAGGATTGCGACGAGCTTCGGGACGAGGAAGCATCCCCTTTGAGAGGTCGTATTGTCCCCACCATCTCGGTTTCCTTTGACGGCCACGTCATCGCCGTTTCGCCCCCGCCGCTTTGGGACCGAGAACCCACCCGCCCACCGGTGAAGCTAAGGGCATCCTTGAACACGATCAGAGGTCTTCAAATCGGAAGCCGCAGGTGTCCTTCGTGATATGTTCCGATTCCGTGCGCGGGTACTTGCGGCAGTTCAGCGGGCGAAGGGGATAGATGCCACAGTAGCCTTCGCCCTTGCCGTTGGTCTTGAGGAATGGGCAGACGTTCGGCAGTTTGCAGCAGACGCCGCAATGAATGCACTGGCCGCGTCGCCGGTCCGAGACCGGCAGCATGCACGTGAAAGTCCTCTTGATCTTGGCGCCCCAAGTATTGCCTTGCTTGTCCGTCATGCACCACATTCCCAATAAACTCACTTTGGCCCGATGGACTCTTTATAATCCGGCGGGGTGTGCGGGTCAACGCCCAGGATCTTCAAAGCCGCCCGATATGCCGCCGGGAGAATTGGCTTTGTTTTGCATCAGCGGCCGGTGTGGGGCTCCCGGCGTACACCGGCGGCCACCAGGAGTTGGCGTCCTATCGAGTACCCCGATCCGGGGCACCGGCCCCAAGCCTGCCGTCGGGAGAATTGGCTTTGTTTCTCCAAACCTCTTCTGGGGGCCGATTACTCCTAACTCTTTTCTTCCCGAGCACTTAGTAACTATCTCAAAAGGCTCAGGCGGTGCTGACGGCGATACCAAAGCAGGCCGCAGCACAGTTGGATCAGGCCCAGGTAATTGCATGACTTCTTGGCGTAACGAATCAGAATCGCACGACACTTGCTCATCCAGCC
>JAPLMX010000139.1 GCA_026386805.1 Phycisphaerae bacterium
CTGGGCAAGGCCGGCTTTGTCGACGCCACCGTCGAATTGACGAACGTCTACGAGGGTGTGCCCGAGAACTCGTGCTGTGGCGCGCCGCCGCTGCCCGACGGCGTGCGTCTCGTCAGCGGGTTCGTGCGCGCCGTCAAGCCGGTCGCAGCCGGCTGACTCGGAGCGAGGGGGCGGTCGTCGGGCCCCCCCGCCCGCCTCAGGTGCCGTTGGGCCGCTCGGTCAGCGTGACCTTCACGTCACGGGTCTTCCCTCCGTTGACCAGGGTGAGCGTCACGGTGTCACCCGGCTGGTGCTTCATGATCGCCGCGGCGAGCTCGTCCATGCCGGCGACGGTCTCGCCGTCCATCGCCGTGATCACGTCACCGCCGACCACGTAGACCTGGCCCTGCAGGTCGGTCTGCTGCGTGCCTCCCCTAATACCGGCGGTCGCCGCCGGGCTGCCGTCGCTGACGACGGCCACCAGCACACCTTCATGCAGCGACAGGCCGAGAGCGCTGGCCACGTCACTGGTGATCGTCTGGCCTTGTAGGCCCAGGTAGGCGTAGGTGACTTTGCCGGTCGCCTGCAACTGCTTCATGACGTTCGCCGCCGTGCTGATGGGCACCGCGAAACCCAGCCCCTGGTTGCCGCCCGACTGCGAGGCAATCTGCTCGTTGATGCCGATCACCTGGCCGGACGCGTCGATCAGCGGGCCGCCGGAGTTGCCTTCGTTGATGGCCGCGTCGGTCTGGATACCGTCGGGGATCACCGAGCCGTTGGGCGACTGCAGATTGCGATTGGTGGCCGAGACGATGCCGGAGGTCACGGAGAAGTCTTAGCCCAAGGGGTTGCCGATGGCGACGACGGCTTCACCGACCTGTACGGCGCTCGAGTCGCCCAGTGGGAGCGGGTCGAGCGCCGGGGCCTTTGACGGGTCGACCTTGAGCAGCGCGACGTCGCTGGTCTCGTCGACGCCGACGACGGTCGCGTCGACGGTCGTCGTGTCTTTGCCGTCCTGCGTCTTGAACACGACCTTCACCGAATCGGCGGTGACGCCGTTGTCGGAGACGACGTGCGCATTGGTGAGGATGGACCCGTCGGCGGCCACGACGAAGCCCGAACCGAGCGCCTGCGCGCTCGAGGTGCCCTGCCCATACGGCGTCATACCGGCGACGTTGCCGAACGTCGCCAGCACCTCGACGACGCCGGCGGAGTACTTGTCGTAGATCTGCGCCGGCGTCAAGTCGGTGCTATTGAGGGCGACCGCGGTCGTGGCGGCGGCGCTCGCCACGGACTTCTCACGCACCACCGTCGCCGTCTCGGTCTTCACGGGAAGCACGCCCGCGGCCATGAGCGCCACGACGACGAGCACCGTGATCGCGCTCCCGGTCGTGATGGCCCAGCGGCTCGACCAAAGGCTCTTCATGACGGACCTCCCAGCGGTAGTCCTCCGGTTCTCGTCCACCGTTGTACCGCGCCGACCTTGGCGTCCGCTGGGAATTGACTGAGAGCGGGCTGTGAAGCCACAACGTCACTCACGTGATGTATTGATGTCATGGTGTCTCAGCCGCATACTCGCGCCATGGAGACGATCATGCGCACGACCTTGACCATCGATTCGCAGGTACTCGCAGAGTTCAAGCGACGCTCCGCCGAGACCCATCAGACGCTCAGCAGGTTGATCGAAGACGCCTTGCGCTAGCACCTCAGTCGCGGGCGCGATGCCGCGGCCACCAAACCTGTGGAGTTCCCCATCGTCGGTGGCCACGGCGTCGCGCCCGGCGTCGACCTGTCCAGCTCATCC
>JAPLMX010000240.1 GCA_026386805.1 Phycisphaerae bacterium
GTCAGCGTCGCGTTCGCTCCCGGGGAGATCCACGCTCTTGTAGGCGAGAACGGCGCGGGCAAGAGCACGCTGATGAAGATCATCTGCGGCATCTACCAGGCCGACGAGGGGGAGGTCTTTCTCGACGGCCTGCCCATCCGCAGCCGGGATTACCGCCAGAGCCTCTCGATGGGCATCGACATCGTCCACCAGGAGGTCCAGATCGTCCGCGAGAACACCGTGGCCGAGAGCATCATGCTCGACAAGCTCATCACGTATGGGCCGACGGGCATAATCAACTGGCGGGCGGTGAACAAGCAGGCGAAGGTCTACATGGACATGGTCGGCCTGGACGTGCCGCCAAATGCCCTGATGAAGGGCCTTTCCCCCGCCCAGAAGCGCCTGACGCAGATTGCCCGGGCCCTGGCAGCCGACGCCCGCGTGATCCTGCTGGATGAGCCTACCAGCACGCTGACCCTGCACGAAGCCCAGACGCTCTTCGGCATATTGAACGACCTCAAGAAGACCGGCGTGGTGCTGGTCTTCGTCTCGCACAAGTTCGAGGAGGTCTTCGCCCTTTGCGACCGCGTGACGGTCCTCCGTGACGGCAGGCACGTCGGGACCAAGCCGACAAGCGAGCTTGGCAGGCAGGAGCTCATCCGCATGATGATCGGGCGGGAGTGCAAGGAAGACCACCTTGGGCGAGTGAACTTCAATCCGGACAAGGAGGTGCTGCGCGTCGAGGGCCTCACGCGTCACGGCAAGATCGAGGACGCCTCATTCAGCCTTCGCGAGGGCGAGATACTGGGCCTGTACGGACTGGTCGGGGCCGGGCGCACGGAGATGGCCCGCGTGCTGATCGGCGAGGATCGCATGGATGCCGGGCGGGTCATAGTACGCGGCGAGTTCGCGAGGATACGGTCAATCGCCGACAGCCTGTATCGCTACCGCATCGGCTACCTCACCGAGAACCGCAAGGAAGAAGGCCTGCTGCTGAAGGACACGGTTCGGGCGAACCTGACGATCACGGTCTGGCCCCGGATGGTTAACAAGTTCACCCGCTGGATCAGCCAGCGCCAGGAGGACCAGACCGCCCACGAGATGGTTGAGAGCCTTGAGATTCGCACTCCAGGCCTGGCCCAGATCGTCGAGAACCTCAGCGGCGGCAACCAGCAGAAGGTCAGTCTGGCCAAGTGGCTGGCCGCCGACTGCGACGTGCTGATAATCGACGAGCCGACCGTCGGCGTGGACGTCGGGGCGAAGGAGCAGATTCACCGGCTCATCCGCCGACTGGCGGAAGTGGAACGCAGATCCATCATCCTGATTTCATCCGACATGCCGGAGATAATAAGGCTGGCAAACCGGATACTCGTCTTCCGCGACCAGCGGATCGTCGGGCAGGTCGATGACGTGGACAATTCCGACAGGACATACGACGAGATAAGCATGGCCATCGGGGAATTCTTGCAGTAAGCGTAAAGGAAAGATTCAAGTGAGCGATACAACCACACTTTTGGCGGCCCGCCCGTCATCGAGGTCAAGCCTGGAGAGGCGGGTGCTCATCCCTGGCCGGACATGGGGCCTTATTATCGCAGTCGCTCTGCTGATCGGCATCTGTGCTTACGACTCCAAAACGTTCCTGCAGTTGGACACGATGTTTGTCCAGTCCCGCCTGGTATCCCAATACGTCCTGGTAGCCCTTGCCCAGGCGGTCTGCCTGGTCGTGGGAGGCATGAACCTTTCCGTGGGCGCCATATCCAGCCTGTCCACCGTCGCACTCGGCGTGTGCCTGACGCAGTGGGCGCCGCCGGATGTTGTCGGGGAGGGCAACGCGATCGCGCTGGCGGTCGGCTTCGCCCTGGCAGTCGGGCTTGCCTGCGGCCTGATCAACGGATTGCTTATAGTCCTGATCAAGATCAACCCGTTCATCGTGACGCTGTCGACAATGTTCATCTTCCAGGGCCTGCGGTCGGGCATTTCCGGTGGCAAGCCTTATGTATATGATGCCCCCGCTTTTGAGAAAGTTGGCCAGGGGTCCATCTTTGGCGTACCGTATTTCTTCCTGATAATGCTGGCTGTGTTGGTGGTAGTAGCATACATGTACCGAAACACAGTTTTCGGCCGGCGAATGCTGGCCACCGGCGGCAACGAGGACGCAGCCAGGCTATCGGGCATTCGAACAGGACGAATGGTTATTGGCGCCAACGTCCTGTCGGGGTTTATAGCGGCCCTGGTAGCGATACTGTACGCTTCGGAAAACGGCTCAGCGGCCCCGGAAACCGGAGACGGCTGGCTGATCGTCTCGTTCGCCGTGGCGATCATCGGCGGCACGGGCCTCAACGGCGGGATAATCTCGGCCCTTGGCATCCTCATGGGCGGGATAATCTATACCCTCATCAGGTACGAGCTTTACGCCCTCAAGGCAAACACCTACTACATGAACGTTTACTTCGGTCTGCTCATCCTCCTGGCCATCGTCATCGACCGAGGGCGGGAGATCTACGGCCAGCGCAAGCGACAGATGCCCGATACCACCGCCGAACCGACGGAGCCGACTCAATGAAGACTTTCCGGAAATCGCCGCCATCGCTCAAGCTGGCGGCGGTGTTGTGTTTGGCGATGGCCGGCGCCGCCGCCGCGGCCGGGCCTCAGTGGGA